>CALDJV010000036.1 GCA_937899305.1 uncultured Cytophagaceae bacterium | reverse complement strand
CGGCTTCGCTCAGGACTAAAGGTTCCGCTTCGCTCATTGTTAAATGGTTGCGCGAGGCGACTAAAAACTAATTGTTTCGCCTGCAGCTTATGGCTATGTGGTTAAATGGTTGCGCAAAGCGATTATTATTTTCGCAAATATGATAATAATTAAACGGAGTCTTGGCGAGCTATTGCTCCGCTTTGCGTTACTGTGGACTATCGACCGTGGACTGTGGACTAGAGAATCTATGGACTAAAAAAACTACCAACTCCTGACTACGAACTACAGAAAAAAACTACAAATTACCAAAGATAAAAAGACACCGAGATAAATGAATACCAGAATTGTTAGTTGGCTAATTGCCATTGCAGCGGCCATATTGTTTATCCCCTTTTTGGGTGTTGTACACTTGTTCGATTGGGACGAGATCAACTTTGCCGAAAGTGCCCGCGAAATGTTGGTCACCCAAGATTTTGCCAGAGTACAAATAGACTTCAAACCCTTTTGGGAAAAGCCACCCCTGTTTTTTTGGCTACAGGCCGCTTCTATGCAAGTTTTTGGCGTCAACGAATTTGCGGCCCGTTTTCCCAATGCAATCATTGGCATCATTACTCTAGTGCTTATTTTCAATATTGGCAGCAAAATTTATAACCCCCGCTTTGGCCTATGGTGGACCTTGGTATACGCAGGCTCACTTTTGCCCCATTTTTATTTCAAGTCTGGTATCATAGATCCACTATTCAACCTGTTTATTTTTCTGGGGGTATACCAAATGTACCTCTTAACACTACACAAGCAAAACAAGCAACGCAGACGTAAAGTAATGTGGGCTGGCCTTTTCATTGGGTTGGGCATTCTTACCAAGGGGCCAGTAGCTTTGTTATTGTCTGGTTTGACCGTACTGGTTTTTTGGTTACTCAGCCGCAAATGGAAAACTTTTCGCATTGTAGAACTTTTGATTTTTGGCTTGGTGTCGTTTGTAATTTCTTCAGTATGGTACCTGCCCGAAACCATCAACAACGGGATTGGATTTATCACCAAATTTATCGATTATCAACTAGATTTGGCCAGCTCTACCAGTACCGGGCATGAACAGCCTATCTTTTACCATCCGGTGGTGCTGTTGTTAGGGTGTTTTCCAGCGAGCGTTTATTTTCTGGGTTCGTTTAAGCGCAACGCCAAAGATACCGGAGAGCAGCGTCGTTTCAAGACTTGGATGAAGGCGTTGTTCTGGGTTGTACTCATTGTGTTTTCATTGATTACGACCAAGATAATGCACTATTCCTCTATGTGTTACTTTCCACTTACTTTTATGGCGGCTACTTACCTCTTTCACATTCAGGAAAAACAAATTCGTTTTGCCAAATTGCTGAATATCCTCATTGGACTCATCGGAGGCCTAATCGCCCTGTTGTTGGCCGCTTTGCCCATTGCCATCCAGTACAAGGACCAGCTGACTCCTTATATCAAAGATAAATTTGCAGTGGCTAATCTAGAGGCTGCGGTGCATTGGTCAGGTCTCGAATCCATCATTGGTTTCTTTTTGTTGGGTATTGTACTCACTACCTTGATTTATTGGAATCGAAAGAACCCTGCATTGGGAGCTCAGGCTTTGTTTCTGAGTGTATTGGTAACCCTACAAGTGTTGTTTTATGTGTTTATTCCCAAAATAGAGCGATATACCCAGGCCGCGGCCATTGAGTTTATGGAGTCAAAACAAAAAGAAGATTGTTACGTGGGTACGGTAGGTTATAAAAGTTATGCGCAGTACTTTTATACTGCGCGGACCCCAGACAAAAGCCCTAAAAATAATTCTGAGGAATGGTTTCTGACTGGAAAAACCACCAAACCAGTCTATTTGGTCACGCGAATCGATCGTAGCCAGCGTTTGGATTCTTTGCAAAAAGCAGGTTTCCCGATCAAAAAGATTGGAGCAAAAAATGGCTTCGTTTTTTTCAAACGAGCCGCAAATACTGGCAAGTAAAAGAATGAAGAAGGTATGGCACGAGTTTCGTTCATGAATTGACCGAACAAAACGAATCAGAAGATGGATTTAAATACGACACTCATAGTACTTGGAGTAGTAGCAGGAGGGACTTACCTGCTCTATTGGTTTTTTACCCAAAACTACGACCAAGGAGTAGTAGTACAGGTGGTAGATGGAGACACCATCATTGTAAAAACCAAACGCTACAAAAAGAAAAAAGTCCGGCTTATTGGCGTAGATAGCCCGGAACGGGCCCGTACCATCTTTGAGTTCAATGAGGCCTATGCGCATCATGCCGATCGTTATGTAAGAAGGAAACTAAAGCCTGGTACCAAGATTTACCTGGATTATGACAAGAAGAAGTTTGACCAATGGGGGAGGTTGTTGGCTTATTTGTACATTCAAAAGAGTGGATATAGTCTCAATGAACTGTTATTGAGAAAAGGCTACGCGGTATACCAAGGCGATAAGTATAATAAAAGACTGAAGAATAAATTTATGAAACTCCAGCAAGAGGCCAAGCGGGAACGTAGAGGGGTTTGGAGTCGGGGACCTCGTTTGTAATTGAGCAATCATCATGTAAATATGGACGTTTTACGACTAGACTGAATGGTTTTCACGGGTGAAAGAAAGGAATGACATGCAAATAATTTATCGTGAGCTGAATGAACTAGAGGGAGTGGCTGAGCAAATCATTGATTTTGCCCAAAGCCAATCGTCCCCTACCAACATTTGGGTGTTTGATGGAGAAATGGGGGCGGGTAAAACGACCCTGATCAAAGCCATTGGTCAGAAAATGGGTATTATAGATACCATACAAAGTCCTACTTATGCGATTGTAAACGAGTACCACGATGCTCAGGAAATGGCCTATTATCATTTTGATTTTTATCGCTTAAAAGACGAAACTGAAGCCCTGGATATGGGCTACGAAGAATACTTTTATGACAAAAATTACTGTTTTATTGAGTGGGCTTCTAAAATTCCTCACTTAATACCCGATAATTATTTAAAAATTGCTATAATATTGCAATCTGATCATCGCATGATCGAGTTAACTCACTTAGAAGCGTAAGCACCAAATATGAGCAAAAAAGCGTATACAGAGGGAGTTACCCTCACCAAGGAACAACTTGTACTGTATCCCAGTGAACAACTTGCTCCGTTGAGAAAAAAGGCAGAAAAGCTATTCATTGGTATTCCTCGAGAAAAAAGTCTGTCCGAAAACCGGGTATCACTCCGACCCGAAGCTGTGGAGATTTTGGTACGCAACGGGCACGAAATCAGGGTTGAAACCAATGCTGGGTTAGGCGCCAAATTTACCGATCAACAATACAGCGAAGCAGGTGCAGAGGTTTGTTATTCCTCTAAGGAAGTTTTTGAGGCAGATATTATTCTTAAAATTGAACCACCTACCATCGAGGAAATTGAATACATGCGATTTGGGCGTACTATAGTATCTTCATTGCCTATGGCCCGCCTAAACTCGGCCTATGTCAAGGCTTTGATGCAAAAAAAATGCATCGGAATTGCCTATCAGTTCATTCAAAACAAAGTAGGTGAGATGCCCATTATCCGCTCTATGAGCGAAATAGCCGGGAGTACAGTGATGTTAGTTGCTTCGGAATATTTGAGCAGTGTACACGAGGGGAAAGGGACTATTTTGGGAGGAATTACTGGGGTGCCACCTACCAAAGTAGTTATTATTGGAGCGGGTACGGTAGGAGAATATGCCGCGCGAACTGCCATTGGCCTGGGAGCCGAAACCAAAATATTTGACAAGGATATCTACAAATTGCGTCGCCTGAAGTATGCAGTGGGGCACCAAATGTATACCTCTACCATAGATGCCGGAGTACTGGCCGAAGCCATCAGCCGGGCCGATGTAGTAATTGGCGCAATGCGGGCCGAAAGGGGACTGGCCCCTTGTGTAGTAACCGACGAAATGGTGCAAGACATGAAGCCCAATTCGGTGATTGTAGATGTAAGCATTGACCAGGGAGGAGTATTTGAAACCTCGGAGTTGACTACCCACGAAAATCCTACCTTCAAGAAACACGATGTTATACATTATTGTGTGCCTAACATTGCCTCCCGGGTAAGCAGAACTTCAAGTACTGCATTGAGTAATATTTTCACCCCTTACTTAATGAAGATTTCAAAAGCAGGAGGAATGGATGAGATGATTTTTGCCAACAAATGGTTTATGGACGGGGTGTATACCTACAAAGGAAGCTTTACCAATGAGCATTTGGCCAAAAAATTGGACATGCCCTACAAGGACTTGGGATTATTGATGGCAGCCCGGTTGTAAACCATCCGGTAAAACTGAAAAAAAAGGGCTATCTTGTCTTGAGTATGGTAAACAATTAACTAAGGGATGAAACAAAAATAAGTTTCCCAATTTATGTTTCTAATTTGTAT
>CALDJV010000035.1 GCA_937899305.1 uncultured Cytophagaceae bacterium | reverse complement strand
TCAGGCTCAATTGTATGATGAAAAAAGGGTGCTAATCGGAGATAGACATCATTTATACCTACTAGACCACCAAAGTAATATTCTCGAGAAAATATATGCCAGTGAAACGTATATCTATCAGGTATTCATTGATAATAAAGGAAATATATGGACAGCCAATGCACGCGGTGTTTGTTATGTAGAACTTAAATCCCCTTTTAGAAATCTAATCGTCAATAAGTCTGTCAATTCAGTAAAAGTAAACCAAGATGGATTGTTTGCTATCTCTGCAAATTCGAGTATTTTACATTGGCTTACCAATCAAGGCTCGTTGGTAAATATCCCTATGGACTCCAAGATTTATACTTTATTTGATGTAGGTAACCATCAATTTTTAGTGGTTACAAGGAAAGACATTCTTCTAATCAACTATAAAACCAAGGATATTATTAAGTTACTAGATACTCTTGTTTATTACACTATCTGTTATGTACAGGAAGCTAGACAACTTTATTTAGCTACTCCCCAAGGAATCAAAGTCTACGGGTTTAATGGTCAACAGTTAAACAAAAAAGTAACAATAAAAAGTAAAAATAAAGCATTTAGCTTTTTAGTCGAGGGAAATAATATATGGATTGGTTTTAGAAGTGCAGGCTTATTAAGATTGACCACAGACACTAATTTTAATATCGTTTCCCAGAAGAGATTTCCACTTAAAAGCTTTAACAACAATGGATGTGTGATAAGGAAAGTAGACGGGGTAATTTGGGCAAATAACCCAGGTGGTATTTTTAAATTTAATCCTCACCAAGATGCCTTTGAGAAAATTGCTGTAGATACCAATAACACAGGCCGAGAAGTAGTATTTACCCACGCAATTACTGATAAAAATAAACTGTATCTTACTGGGCATAGCAATCGCCAGACGGCCTTTGGCATGGCAGTCAAAAAAGGGGACACTTACAAATTTGACAACACTCCTTTCAGAAGACTTGAAGCGCAGGAATTTTCAGAGTTGATGACCCACCAAGGTAAACTCTATTTTGCTACCTCCAAGGGGTTATTCAGTTTTGACCCTACACATCAACAGCATTTTGACTTTCACTTTTCGCCAATCATACGTACTCAAAAATCAGATTCCATTAGAAAATACCAAGACAATCAGGTCAATTTTCAGTTTTTTGCCCCCTATTATGAAGCACCCGAAAAGACTACGTTTTCTCATCAATTACAAGGTTTTGACCAAGAATGGTCAGCTTGGTCACCCGAATACAAAAAAGAATATACTTACTTACCCGAAGGTACCTACACCTTTCAAGTAAAAGCCAAGAATGTGTATGGCAAGGAAAGTAAAGTGGCTACCTACACCTTTACCATCTTGCCACCTTGGTACCGTACTTGGTGGGCTTATGCCCTCTATGGATTGATGGTTCTTGGTTTGGTGGTAGGCGGTAGTATGGGTTATAGTCGCTTGCGTACCCGCCAAATCCGGCGACGCAATGAAGAACTAGAACAGGTAGTGGAAGTACGTACTGAGGAAATCAGAGTTCAGAAAGAAGAAATTGTTCAACAAGCCGAGGAACTCAAAATCACCAACGAGCAAATTAAGACTTCCAATGAAGCACTTCAAACTACCAATGCAGCGCTTACAGAAGCCAATGAACAAATTAAAAAAGACAGCGAAGAAAAGGTGAAAATTTATCTGCAAGAAGCTACTGAGGCTACCAGTAAACTCCAACAAATTCAGGAAACACTGATCCAAAAAGGAGCAGATACTACCCAAAAACTCCTTGCTAATGAAATCAATACCGCAGGAGAGTTATCCATTATTCAGGAAAAAGTAAGAAGTGAGTTTCCTGATTTTGCCAGTAAGATAGACAAAGCCTTGGCCAATAAGAAAATCACCAAGGTAGTTTGGCAAGTAGGGTATTGCTTCAAGCTGGGCAAATCACCCGTTGAAATTGCTAAAATCTTGCCTTTGAGCAACCGAACTGTATCAGCGTATGGCTCCCGATTACGAAATATGGGAGTTTTAGAACCAGTAAAGAAATAAGATAGCAGGGTTTGGTTTTTGGCGGTTAGTTTTGACTGGCCAAAGACGCTTTTTAGAAACTAACAACTAAAAAAAGAAACCTTCATAGGACTATTGTAGCTTGCTACTAACGATCAACTAAAGGCTATGGACTACCGATCAGACACTATTTAATCTAATAAATATTGAAGGAATTATGAATGTATCGTTTAAGTTACTCAAAATAAAAGAGATATACCGAGAACAGGGGCGGGAGGCAACTCTCGAACTCCTCGAAAACGAAATAGAAACCCTGAACACCTATATTGCAGTTCAAACACTGGTTCGAGGCCGTTATCCAGGTTTTGTGATGCATTTAGATTCGATTTTGCTCGACGAAATCATCACTCCCAACGAGTGGCGAGCCGCTCACTGTTTCAAAGGAGGTAAAAGCATCCAGGAAACGGCCCGGCTGTTGAGTAAACGTCAGGCCATGATTGAATTGCACGCGGCCAAATTAAAGTTATTGAAGGTACTGGATGAAGACGTGGAGAAAGCGTAAAAATTCCTCCTGCATTTTGAGGGTAGATAGGAAGCATTGCTGGCTATGTAGCTCTTGTATACACCTTGGCAAAAAGCAGTATGCTTCCTGGCCCCAAAAAGAAAAGCAAAAATGGGTACACGGCTTTCCATACGACCACTGTGTGGTATGTCATAAGCTTTCAAAGAGGTAGCTGACATCTGTATAGATGCCCTGAGAAACGCTGAGGTTCTACGCTATGGCATGTAAGCCCCCTGAACTTGCTTCGATGGACACAAGCCGGGAGGCTTGCGCCAGCAAGGGGAGGACGGTACTTTAAAAAAAGCTGGGTAGAGTAGATGATCCTGTAACCAAATAAAAAAATCCCCAAAGAAACCTCTGGGGATTGTAATCATATCAAACTTAAATATGGATTAGATCGCGTCTATTTCCACGATCTTGGTTTCGCGGTATTGGCGCTTCCACTCCAGCTCATCTATAGTGGCTTGCTCCAAAATAGCCTCTTCATCGCTTACCAACCCTCCTTTGCGTTTACGCTCACTGAGCATATTTTCGGCATTGGTGACCGTGGCTTGCTGAATGCTCACCAGGCTGGCATCGGCTCCGGTATTGTTGAGGTGCGTCAGCAACGCCTTGGCATTGGTTACTTCCAGCTCAAGGGCAGTCAGCTCTCCTTCGCTTAAATTAGATTTTTCGATGCGTTTGGCAAGTTTCGACTTGGCATCGGCTATAGAGTCACCCAATTCTTTGAGTTCGGCCGACCATTTGTCGCGTAGGTACGCCCGCTGAGTGGCGTCCAGTTCATTGAAATTAATTATCATTTGTGAGAAATGGTTAAGTTTAAGAAAAAATCACTTATCATCGTTGGGCTTTGGGTCAAACACCCCTTGCACCAAATCAGGAAAGGCACATCCGGTGGCCTCTTCCAGCCGTTTGATCATTTGCGGACTTGGAGCTTGTTTTCCTTGCTCTATGCGAGCAATGATAGAATGGGCAACTCCTAAGCGAGTTGCAAATTGACGAAAAGATTCCTGGTAATGATGGCGAGCATTGAAAAAAGCTCTTTGATATAAGTTGATCATTTATTTACTGGTTTTAACGTGAAACCCCGATATTAGGTTACAGTGTTTTAGAATTATATTTTGAAATATCCAAATAATCGGAATGTAAGCTGTATATAAGCGCTTATTTGAAAGTATATACGGAACAAACAACTGTTTGGTTGCCACGTTGTTTTTTAGGATTTTAGTGAACACCTCACCCGAAGACCATTTTGGTGAACAGTCTGTTTTGGAAAAATTGAGTGAACACTTGACCAACTTATTTTGGTGAACAGTGGGGTGAGCGCAAAATTGGTGAACACCTCACCCAAAGGCCATTTTGGTGAACAGTCTGTTTTGGAAAAATTGAGTGAACACCAGGCCCGATGTAAATACCTCACCCCACAACCAAAGGACGAGGTCCGAGCGCAACGTAAGTTCATTCAGGCATATGACCAAAATCCGACACTTATTTTTTCCGTTTTACCAAACCCTGCCTGGTCGGTTTGCATTTGCTTTTTTTTCTATGTACATTTATAACTTTGATGTGCTTAGTCCTTCAAATGAAAGTAGATAAGTAAGGATGAAAAAATAACCTTTCGATTTCACAAGTTGGAAACCACCACTATTATTAAATGGTTCCGCCTTCGGCTTATTGTTCTATTGTTAAATGGCTGCGCGAAGCGTCGCATCATTTTTCATTCTTGTCCTGACGAAGGAAGGATCTGTTTTTCACTTTTCATTCAATTAATCGACTGTGGACCATCGACTAAGTAAAACGGAAAAAATAAAGTAATCCAAATTTGGTGTAATATCTGGTTGC
>CALDJV010000034.1 GCA_937899305.1 uncultured Cytophagaceae bacterium | reverse complement strand
CTGGGAGCAACCCGGTTCGTTTGGCGGCTACTTCTGCCAATCAGTTTGTGTTAAGTAACTTTTCGTTTGGTGGGCAAGTTGGTACAACCAATGCACGAGCCAATATGAATCAAGATGTGCCCCCAGGAGGATCTATCGACTTTGCTTTTGACATCAGTCGTACAACATTCAATACCAGGTCGTTCAAGCTATCGTTGCGTATGCTCAAAGGAAATGGAACCTGGTTTGGGAATACGATCAACCGAAACATCACGGTAAGAGGAGAGATTATTATCCCAACGTTAAAGGTGTCGCCAGTTCCTGCCATCAATAAAGTGAAAATATCGTTGGACAAAGCTAAGATTGCCAAAGGAAGCCAGGTGATTTTACGCAATATGTCTGGAATGGTGGTAAAATCGATAAAGGTACAAGAAACCATCGAGCAACAATCATTGGATACCAAGAACCTGAAACCGGGGATTTATTTTTTAACGGTGAAGGATGGAAAAGAAACGGTTACTAAACGGATTAAAGTACAATAATTTTTGACTAACTAACTAAGTAAGATAGGTAGGTATTGAGGCCCTGGTTTGAAAAAATCAGGGTTTTTCTTTTACCATATGATCACAAGGGGTGATGTAAATGGCCTTTTACAGAGTACAATAATTACCGAATAATTTGAGCGTTATGGTACTAAATACGATGTTAAAATTTAGAAAATATTGCCAAATGCCCGAATATAATTTTATATATTACGTATATAGTAAACTGGCTCCAATAAGACATGAGCGCACACCAAAATTAGTTCGGTTATGTATCATAACAGTAATTACATTACTTCCAATCCAGACTTTGTCAATAAAATACAACAATTACTGGAAAGTACACAAACTACCAATGTAGAACTGGCCTTCGAGTTGCTAAAAGGGGCAGGAGGTCAGGTCCCTCAATCTTTAGAAAAATACCTGACCAATAAACAAGAGAAAATCCTGTTGTGCCTTACTTATGGGTTTGCTCAGGTAGTCAGCAATATCAATGAACTATGGATTAACCGAGCCTTGCTAAAAAAGCTTCCAGCTGAAATTCATTACCTCAAAAACCTCACATCGCTCAATTTACAAAACAACCAGTTGCATACTTTACCTCGGGAGACCGGATGCTTGCTGTATTTGCGTTACCTGAATGTGAGTAAAAACCCATTGAATTATTTACCCAAGGAGGTGGGGCGTTTACGTAAACTTGAAGAATTATTGCTTTCGCAAGCCCAACTCACCCGGTTGCCTCGCGAAATTGGTAAATTAGAGAGCTTGCGCAAGTTGTTTCTGGGGCGAAATCAAATTCAACACTTACCAGTCGAATTGGGAGATTTGGAGGAACTCGAGGTATTGGATTTAAGAGAAAATGAATTGATTTCGGTACCCCCAGAGATTGGTTACCTCAAAAACCTCAAAACTTTAGATTTACGACGCAACCGCTTGCGGTCATTGCCACTAGAAATGATCAACCTGACCAATCTCAAGGAGCTTTATCTGTATGGGAACCCATTGCCAATTTCAGAAAAAGAACGAATTCAAAAATTGTTGCCGCATATCAAAATGAGCTTTTGATGATGCCAAGTAACGTGTTCAAAATAAGTGTCCGATTTTCGGAAAAAGTTTGTTTGCCAAGCGACTTTAAAAATCGGCTAATAGCATTGCTATTCGGCTATTTTTTAAGGAAGCATGGCGAGCAAAATTGCAGCGAAAACCGATAATTATTGCGCAACTGTTACTAAGGTGAAGGATTGTTTGGGTGAGTGTCCAAAATAGTTTACTTTCCTGCTACCACCAGCACAATTTCTCCCTTGATTTTTTTGCCTTCAAAGTACTGAATGACTTCAGTCAACGTACCATTGACGGTTTCTTCAAATAACTTGGTCAGTTCACGCGAAACCGATGCCTGGCGTGCTTCGCCCAATACCTCGGCCAGTTGAGCCAGGGTTTTGAGGAGACGATGGGGAGATTCATAAAAAACCATGGTGCGGTTTTCTTCGCTCAATTGTTGCAAACGCGTTTGCCGTCCTTTTTTATGAGGTAAGAAACCTTCAAAAATAAAGCGATCATTAGGCAGCCCAGATTTGACCAAAGCCGGTACAAAAGCAGTAGCCCCTGGCAAACATTCAATAATGATGTTGTTTTTCAGGCATTCGCGTACCAGCAAAAAACCAGGATCAGAAATAGCCGGAGTGCCCGCGTCTGAAACCAGGGCCATTTTTTCTCCTTTTTGGAGCCGCTCTATCAATTGCGACAGTACTTTGTGCTCATTATGAATATGATAACTCTGAGCAGGCTTACTGATTTCGAGATGTTTGAGCAATATCCCCGAGGTGCGGGTATCTTCAGCCAAAATGGTATCTACCGACTGTAATACTTTGATGGCCCGAAGCGTGATATCATCGAGATTGCCAATAGGAGTAGGCACTAAATAGAGTGAAGTTTCGTCGCGTGTTTCCATCAAGTATGTATTCAAGTAGGGGGTGATAAAACACGAAGTTACAGTTAAAAAGTTAGAAAGGTGGTATTTGATGATTCATTGTTCTATTGTTTCGCTGCGCTTATTGTTGCATTGTTCCGCCTTCGGCTCATTGTTAAGTGGTTAAATGGTTGCGCAAGGCGTCGCAAACTATGGACTATGGACCATCGACTGTGGACTAAAGAACTCCCAACCAAAAACTAAAAAAAACGAAAAACTGCCTGCTCTTCATCCATCTGACAAAGTAACAGGCAGAGAAAACTTGAACCAGATAAAACTACTCGTTTAACGGTAACATATAAAGCATTGTCTTGGCTTTAGAGGTTTGCTCTTGTTGCGCGCGTTTTGAGCAGACTCTAAAGTCAATTCGCTGACTTATAAGGTACCATTAAAACCTCCCAAACTTGAGAGTAAGCGAATAGTTCAAGCCTCCAAAAGCATTTTTACCAGTATTAATTAAATTTACATTTTGCGTAAAGCGATAACTCAATCCAAGGTTTACCCGAAAGAAACTGGCTACATTCAGCTCGGCATTGATGCCAGGTTCTACCACCCAAACAACAAAATCATCTACCAAATCATCCGCTCGAGGATCAGTACGAGGTTCGTTCCAATCATACACATAACCAATCCATCCGGCTCCTATTAGAACCGGGGTAGTAACGTGAATCAAACGTTTTGAACCAATGATTGGCTCTATAAAGAACCCTCCGTAGCCCATCAATGGACGGAGCTGTTCATTGGGCAACAAATCGGTTCGGGTCATGGTAGGTGCCAAGCCATAGCCTTCGACTCCCAAGCTTACTACCCGGTTGATGGTCCAGCCTACACGAAAACCAGGAAACAAGGCGGGTTCGTCTAGTATAGTAGATCCTTTGATAACCGGGGCGACAAAAAAGCCGAAATGCGAATTACTCCCAAATAAGGTTTGCACTTCTTCGGGGTTTCGTTTGGTATTTTCTTCTTTTTCTTGGGCAACACCATTGATCGTAAGTAGTTGTAAAACAATTAATTGTAAAGTGAAAATATACAGTATTCTTTTCATGATTATATTGTGTTTAGTCATAAGAAATCATTCATTGAATAAACAATTAGAACAACCCCTTCAATGAAATACAGTGTGGTTTGTAATTGTATTTGTGGGGACAGACCTGCCTGCGTGATGAACCGTTGCCTTGAAAAATATTTTTTTTGAAGAAAAAAATATAAGTAGCTGATAATCAGGTTTCTTACGTTTGTGAATTCTTTTCAAGGGGAATGATTTTTTTGAACAACTCGGTGTTGAATACTCCACAGTGATTTCAGTCAAAGTTGATTGCTGATGATCAGCCGATTATGAATTTAAAAATCAAGAGAGTACGCAATTTTGATACCTGCCACTGATGAACAGGGTGTACATACGCTCGAGTCGGCTATGGACTATGGACCGAATGCTGTAGACTATTGTGTTGAAACCTTTTCAATTAAATTTATCTGCCTAAAGGCAACCCTTCTATAGGCGAGATGGTCTATCCGGATAGAACTTGATAACCATGGATAAAAAAACGGAGGAACAAAAGCTCGTAAAGGGTTGCCGAGCTGGTAAAGCAAAGTACCAGCAAATGCTGTATGAGCTTTATTATGGCAAAATGTTCAGCGTATGCCTTCGATATTCCCGCTCTCGAGAAGAAGCCAAAGACATTTTACACGAAGGATACATGAAAGTGTTTGCAGGAATAAGCCGATACAAAGGTGATGGCTCTTTGGAGGGGTGGATCAGGCGTATTATGGTGAATACGGCCATTAACCACTACCACAAGAACAAAAAGCTAAAAGATACATTTTCTATTGAAGAAGAGTACGATGAAGTGACCGAAAATGACTCTTTCACCGAAGAAAATGTGATTCAGCAAATGGCTTATGAAGATTTGCTGCAAATTATCAGAACTTTACCACCTGCTTATCAAACGGTTTTTAGTTTGTATGCCATTGAGGGCTACAATCACCGAGAAATCGCCGAAATGCTCCAAATCTCCGAGGGAACATCCAAATCTAATTTGGCAAAAGCACGCAAAAAGTTGCAAAAACAGGTTCATGTATTGTTAAGTCAAAAAGCGCAATTTCAGAATGTCTAGGGAAGAATTTAATATAGATAAAATATTTCGTGAGGTAGCTCATAAGCACCAAGAGGCCTATGACTCGCAGGACTGGAATGCGTTGCAAACGCAATTGCAGGCTCAGGGCTTACAAACCAAACCTTCGGTGGTATCACAAGTGATGAAATATCTGACAAAATTGGTAGTAGCCACTACGATGATGTACCTGTTGCCGGCTTCTGATCCAATTGCAAAACATCAAGTCAAGGTGGATACCAGTTCAGCATCAGTTGCCCAAGTAAGCCAAGCGGAGGAAGGTGAAAGTCAAAAATCGCTGTTGAGGAAGCCAAAAAGGGAAATTGTGAATGCTTCAGGAAAGCAGTATCCTAAACCAGAAACCTCTAAGGGAGCAAACCTACCAGCAAATAACCAGAAAGAAAAAAGCTTAACGAAAGCCCCAAATAAAAAACAACCAAACGAAAGACAACCAAACGAAAAACAACCAGGCGAAAAACAACCAAGCGAAAAACAACCAGGTAAAAGACAACCAACAACCCTGACTGGAACCCAGAAAAGACAAAGCAACACGAAGGGGGGAGTACGTCTCTTCGTGAGTGAAAATACCCAACCAACCGTTGGTAAAATAAATATCCCAAAGAAAAAAAACTTCGCTTCAGTCAAAAATAATCCAAGTATTGATCCGGTAACGAACAAGCAGGTGACCAACCTTGCGCCAACGATAAAACCAGGAACCAAGCCAACGGGCCATCCTAGTAAAAAAACAAAAAGAACAGTACCTAAGGTGATTGGTGATCCTAAGAAGGTGAGATTGACTACTGCTCGCCCAACCATCAGAACGGTACATTTGGTACCTGCCGAACTCTCGAATATTGGTTGGACTACTACCCCAGATTCTTTCCAGTCAGCAAGTTATCTAGGAACCCATCTAGATGATATTTTGATTCAAACCAAGCGAGATGCCATCCAAAGTTTTTGGGAAGGAGTGACTTGGTCACAACGCCCGCGCAACGTTTTTGAAAAGGCTGGGCGATGGTTACGGATTGTACCCAACCCTCAGCGTATTGCCCAAAAAGAGCTCAAACGCATCCAAACCGGACAAAAAGATACTTTGGTGGTGGCTAAAGCACCTCAACAAGCGCCTAAAGTGACCAAGCAAACTACCAAAACTTCAAAAGCGAATCGTTTTCTGGGGGTGAACATGCCAAAAGTGAGGCTCGGGAAGTTTTTGAGCCGTTTTTTTAAGGCCAATCCTCGCGATACCAATGAAGTGAAAAAACAAGTAGATACTGCGGCTACCAAATCTATTTACCCAATTCGAGAAGCCCACTTGGGGTTTGTGTATCCATTGAGTACCAATGGTACCGAGGCTTACGAGTATTCTAACCGTTTGTCTGTCCATGCCCTCATTGGTGGAGCAGCGGCTTTGGACGGAACTGAGTTTTCGGGCTTTGGTAACATCGAGAAAGATTATGTAAAAGGAACTCAATTTGCCGGATTTTTCAATACTGTAGGCAATTCAGTCACTGGGTTGCAAGCCGCAGGGTTTTTCAACAATGCCGGAACGGTGAGAGGAGTACAATTGGCCGGATTTTTAAATATGTCGGGAGTCGTGAAACCCAAACAATACCGATTTAACCCCCAAAATAAAGCTATTCAGGCCGCGGGGTTTGGTAACCTGAACTTTACCGATCGCCTCCGATTTCAGGGGGCGGGATTTTTTAACATTGGCCATCAGATAGAAGGTTTTCAAGGCGCAGGGTTTCTGAATGTAAGCCGCAAGGTGACTGGATTTCAAGGAAGTGGATTCATGGGCGTTGCCGAGCAGGTAACAGGAGCTCAGATAAGTGGGTTTATGAGTGTGGCCGAAAAGGCCGAAGGAGTACAAATGGCTGGTTTTCTAAACATTGCCAACGAGGTAAAGGGGTATCAGATTGGTTTCATCAATATTGCGGACAGTGTTTCTCAGGGCATCCCAATTGGGTTTTTGAGTATTGTACGCAATGGTTATCGTCGTTGGGAAGTATGGGCAGGTGAAAGCCTGCATGCCAATGTGGGCTATAAAATTGGGGTGCGGGAGTTTTATAATATTTTTGCGATAGGTGGGCAATTTTTGCCTCGTCATACCCGTTGGGGACTGGGTTATGGCATTGGTACCGTGCGTGACCTCAACTCCAAACGACAATTGAGCATTGAGGCCATGGCTTACCATATCAACGAAAACAAGTTTTGGGACGAAAGGTTCAGGTTACTTACCCAAGTCAAGGTTTTGTTGGGCAACAACGCGCGCAAGTCTTGGCATCTGGGGCCTACACTTAATTTTCTTTCGTCACAAGATGTACCCGAACGTGGTATTTTTGCTTCGGAATTGCCGTTGTATCAATTGGTAAATCGTACCACCAATGGGCGAAACACCAAGTTTTGGATTGGCTTCCAGGCGGGGATCAGGTTTTAAAGTTTCTCTAGTTAGTAGATCGTAGTTAGGAGTTGGTAGTTTTTTTAGTCCATAGCCTAAACCGGTTTGCCTGTTCCCCCTTAAACTACCAATTTTAAACCCTGCGTTAAGCATTTTGTAATTCATTTATAGTCAGTGATTTATCAATTTGGTAGTTAGAAGTCCACTAATTGAATGAAAAATAATACATCGCCTAGCGCAGCCATTTAGATCCTTCCTTCGTCAGGAGAGCTATAACAATGAGCGAAGCGGAACAATGCAACAATATAACCATAGAACAATGAGCCGAAGGCGGAACAATAGAACCATAAGCGCAGCGAAACAATATAGCCATTTAACTTAATTGTAAATGTTCACGTACAAAACCTGCAATTTCGGCATACGACTTTTTAGATTCGGGTAAAGTCGGGTTGTAAAACATCCATACGTGGTGCATGGCTTCGTATTCTTCATAGCGTACCGACACCCCAGCATCTTGGGCTTTTTGCACAAAATCTCGGTTTTGAAATACCAATGCTTCGTGCGAACCTGCGTAGATCAACATAGGAGGCAAGCCGGCCAAGTCGCCATAATAAGGGGAAATGAGTGGGTTTTTGGGGTCATGATCCTGATAATACAAAGCAAAAAATGGGTTGACTTCATCAGCATTGGCCAACATAGGATCTTTTCCGTCAATACGAGTAATATTATCCTGGATGGTTTCTGGTGAAATGTTTACCGCGGGTGAGAGCCCTACAAATGCAACCGGAAGCTTGATATCATTGGAACCTTGGTTGAGCCTCTCTTCTTTGAGTTGTAACATCATAGCCAAACCATTTTGCCCGCCAGCCGATTCTCCCATTAACAAAATGTCCTGAGGATCAAACCTTTTTGCCAAGGCTTTATAAACCGCTACGATTTCGTTGATGGCCTTGGGAAAAGGATGCTCAGGAGCCAGACTGTATTCTACAAACAATACCGGTACCCCACAGTCATCAGCGATTTTCCCTACCAGGTTTTGATGACTCGCGATGCCTCCCATAAAGTTAGAACCGCCATGAATGTATAAAATGACTTTTTCTTGGATAGTTTTGGGCGTATGGATCCAAAAACAAGGTGTTTGGGCGATGGTTTCTTCAGTAACGGTAGCCTCTACCTCTATCGGAAGGGTGTTGATTTGGTTGATGAGTTGTTTTCTAAGAGTTTGAACCACAGCAATCAAGTCCATAATGTGTATTTTAGGATGAGTAATTATTTTACCAAGATTTTTTACATACTCCCTAAATATAAACAGGATTTTCGGTTTTATTGATCACCCCATATTTTTTCTTTTCACCCTAAATCGACAACCAGTATCGTCCAGTGAGCAAACCCAATAGGGGAAGGTTCACCGGACGATACTACTCAATCACTACCTCAATACAATTTTATTCCTTTTGATCTTCAAAAAATGTTCCGTCTAAAAACTCCTGAGTAAAATGTTCTTTGCGTTTGGGTTGGGCAAACTTTTGTTGATTGAATTCTTTAGATTTACCTTTGGCAATAGAAAGACTTTGCCAGGCTTGATTCTTGGCCATTTTACCCAAAAAGGTGATTTGCCCCACATGATAGGCATAATGCGCCAATTGGCGATTACAAGCCTCTATGATGGTATGCCCCATGTTACGGATGTAAATCGTGGTGTCAAAATTATCGGGGTGGATGCTGTCTAAGGCAGTAAACAAACATTGCCAACCTGCTTCCCACTTTTCCATCAATTCATCTCGGCCCGGCAAATCATCGACAAATTCATCGTCGCGATTGCGCCATTCCTTTTCCCCATCAGAAGTCAAAAAGTCAGTCCAACGTGAACGCATATTGCCCCACAAATGCTTTACAATGATGGCAACTGAGTTACTGGTTTCATTATACTGCCAGGAGAGCTCTTTTTCGGTCAATTGGGCCATGGTGCGATCACCCAACATTTTGTAATAGTCAAACTGTTTGCGAATGCTATCGAGGTAGTTTTGTTGTTGTGCTTGATTCATATGAGGCAGATGGTTTATCGTTTATAGTACATCACGAGCGATGCCTTTTGAATGGTGTTGGTATTGAGATAATACCCTACCAACGCCGGACTCGCGTTTTTATCTAACCCTAGTTTGTTGGTTTTGAGCGCATACACCG
>CALDJV010000033.1 GCA_937899305.1 uncultured Cytophagaceae bacterium | reverse complement strand
CTCCACTTTCTCTTCAATAGGAGCCTCCTCAGGGGGAGTTGTTTTATTCACTAAGCCACCATATCGGTTGATATAATACCATTGCTTACCAATGGCTACCTTAGAAAACTTGCCTTGAAAGTTCAACGCATTATCATAACGACAAGGGATCACCAATTTTCCTTGGGTGTTCAAAAAACCATACTTCCCCTGTTGATTTTGCACTACCCTGAAACCGTGCGACTCCCAACTTATATTTTTGAACTTGGGCTTTACAATGATATCTCCATTCGCCTTCATCAATCCTTGCAGGTCATTTTTGCCTTTTACAATGGCTAATCCTTTATCTACACCATAAATTTTCTTGAATTGAGGCTGAACTATTACCTCCCCATTCTTAGGATTGATGGCCCCCCACAGCTGGTTTTTGGCAAATAACACAAGTGGAGCAGTTTTCCAGTTTTTAGCAGAACCACTCCAAAAGTGAAGCTTATCGTATTTGGCGGGAATGATTTCTTTTCCTTTTGAGTCAAGTAAACCCTGTTGGTGTTTTTCGTTGGTCACCCAAAAACCAAATCCAGCGGCCCGATACATACCTACTGGGCGTATCGAGCGATACTGAGCAGGTACTACCACTTCATACCCCCAATCCATTAATCCCATATGTACTACATCTGGCCCTAAAAAAGGCCGAAGCGATTGGGCTTGTAAGCCATTGATACAACTCAAAAAAATGATTCCTATAAATTTTATTAATCCTGTTCCCATTAGTTACCCTCTTTTATTCCTATAAAACAAATTCAAAGCATTTTTTGGTTGAATTTCTCAATTCAGCGCAGCCCAATCATATCATTACCTGTAGCTGTAAGGAATATTGACCACATGCAACGAAGGGATTTTTTTACCTCTACAACTTGCTGGTGACCATTCACGCAAGCGTTTCAATAAAGATACTGTATGCCGATCCAGCCTTCTATCCAGTCCTTGCAATACTTTGATATCACGCAACCTCCCACTTTCTGAAACTATAAATTGAATCTGCAACTCTCCTTGGATGCTTTTCCCTTCAACAATTCTGGGTAAGTGTTGATGAGCCCTCACATAAGTCAACAGGTTTTGCTGGACATCCTCTTGCTTCCACATTGTTTTATATCTTCCTTTTAACCCTCTCAATTGAGGCCGAGCTATGTTTGTCACGATAAAAAAATTCTCCTCGGGTACTTCTATGATTTCTCTTGGAGCAGGAGATTTCGTTTTATTTACCAAAACACCATAGCGATTGATATAATACCATTGCTTACCAATAGCCACCTTAGAAAACTGACCTTGAAAGTTCAACGCATCATCATAACGGCAAGGAATCACCAACTTTCCCTGGGTGTTTAAGAAACCATACTTCCCTTGTTGGTTTTGCACCACTCTAAACCCATGCGATTCCCACCTGATATGCTTGTAGGTAGGTTTTAGCAATATTGCTCCATTGATCTTAATCAAGCCTTGTAAACCATTGGCCGCTCTTGCTACTGCAATTCCTTCTTTATTGGGCCAATAGATACTTTTAAACTGAAGCTCAAAGATCATCTGGCCGCTTTGGACATTTATCACTCCCCAGCGTCCATTTTTTTGGACCTTAAACAGTGAATCGCCTCGCCAATGTTCTATTTTTTGATACTCCAAAGGAATGAGCTCCTTTCCTTTTTGGTCGATTAAGCCTCGTTGTTCAGGGCCCTTATGAGCCCAAAATCTATTTTTTTCGGCTACTAGAGAGCTATATTGGGCTGGTACTACGATTTCATAGGCCAAGTTCATGAGGCCAAGGTGTTTCCCATCGGCTCCTAAAAAAATCTGAATTGATTGCCCCCAAAGCACTGAAAATGTTCCTCCCTGCATTACAAACAATAAGATCAGAACAATAGATTTAACAGTTTTCATAAGCTTAGCGTTTTCGTCTTCGGCCTTTACGGTCATACTGGGTATAATCAAAGTTGATTTCTATGGTGTTGACAGAGGCTACCGAGGAAACATGACGAGCAGGGCGCCACTTGGGTACGGCCATCAGTATACGAATGGCTTCTTCGTTGCATTGGTACTTCAGCCCTTGCAATACTTTGATGCGTCTGAGCAATCCTTTTTTAGTAATGACATATTGTAATTTGACTTTGCCTTGTACTTTTTTGCGGCGGGCCTTGCGAGGAAACCGTAAACTGTCGATCACAAAACGATTCATCAACTGTTGGGCATAAGCCTGATAATCAGGCTCAACATAATCCTGCTTACTCCCGGACTTCGTTTTTGAGGGGTATTTTTTTACACCGTAATCTTTATAAAATACGGGGAGAGCATTGACTCCACCTCGTAAAGTGAATCGAACACTTGGTTCGTACTCCTTTTCCGGATAAGGCGGGGGAAGCAAAATATTGGTGATTTTATGGCCCAGGGTATCTATTGTAAACCATTGCTTGTTGTCTTTGGTTACCTTGGCTTCGTTTTTCCGAAATGGATGGGCATCAGCATAGACAAAGGGGATGCTTGTTTTGCCTTGTTGATTGATGTATCCATACTTTCCTGATTGATTACGAGCCAATAGCAAACCTTTGTTACTTTTCTGAAGATCGCGATAAATCATTGGTATCAGGAAAGTACCATCTGGTTTTAATATTCCCTTCATCCCCTTCATATTCTCTACATAAGCCCCTTGGGAGCGTTTACTGTCAATACGGTATAACTGTGGTGTGTATAACACTTTACCGCTTTTTGCATCAGCCACCCCCCACAGTCGTTTTTTTTGTATCCAAAATGCCTTGGTATTGAACCATTTTTTCAAATCCTGATACTGGCAAGGAATGATGGTTTTGCCCATGTAGCTCAAATAACCTACTCCTCCTCCAGTGGTGTCTTTCTTAACCCAATAACCATCCTCATATCGGTAAATGGTAAGATAATCGGGGGGATGTACTACTTCGTGGGCTTCGTTCATCAAGCCCAGGTGGGTACCATTGGCGGCCAAATAAGGCTGTACTTGGCCAAAGCTCGGCAGGGCTGGTAAAAAATAGATCACCAGCAATAGCCACTTCAAATCAGTTTTCATTCGTGTTTCCTTTGATTATTAGTTGTAATTGGTATGTCTTATGATCCATTTTAACCTTGTCTCCCCCAAGCAAGGCACAAAAAAACCTCTGTTCAGGCTTATGAACAGAGGTTTTGAAAAGCATCATTGTAGATATAGATTACCTTAATATTTTCACCCAGCCTTTATAGCGTTTATCAGGGTCGGTAGGGTGCTTGAGGTGGTAATAATACAATCCAGCCGGGAATCCATCGCCTCCCCACTTATTGCGATAATTGTCAGTTTGGTAAATTTGGGCTCCCCAACGGTTGTAAATTGCCATGCCCCATCCTTTGTTGGCAATCCCTTCAATTACAAACTGATCATTTTTGCCATCATTGTTGGGTGTAATGATGTTGGGAATAAACAAATTGTCAGTGGTTGGATCGCATACTCTGACGGTGAGCTTCAAACGGTCGGTAAAGATACACCCGTTGATATTGGCCTCCAAGAAATAATCGCCTGCTTGAGTCACCGTAATCATTGAGGTCGTTTCTCCGGTACTCCATTGGTAAGTTATCCCATCTACCGGAGCGTTACCCAGCACCAGCGAAGTCCCTTCACAAATGGTGGTATCTGCTCCCAAATTCAAATACACACTGGGTAAAAACACAAATATAGAATCTCGATTGACGCAAGTACTGCGGGAAGCTTCCACCCAGTACCAGCCCGATTTTTTGGCCACCAAAGAATCTGCCGTAGAGCCATCATTCCATAAGTAATTTACTCCAGCTTCAGCATCAAATTTAATTGTATACTCCGCAGCGTTACAGGCTACCGTATCTTGGCCTAAATATACCGCGGGTTGTGGCACAAAATCTACTTGAATAGAGTCTCGGGCGGTACATCTTCCGTTGCTTATTTCTACCCAATACAAGCCCGATTGATTCACCGAAATGGCGGGGCTGGTAGACCCATCTTGCCATAAATAACTGGTAGCCCCTTGAGTAAAGGCATTCAATAACACCGATTCTCCATTACATACCACCCGATCTTCCCCAAGGGTAAAATCATTGGCATAGATGATTTCTACCGTATCAGTAACTGAGCATCCATTGTTGGTTAATTTTACCCAATAAACACCTGAGGTAGTTACCTGGTAAGTAGGACTGGTGCTTCCATCTTGCCACAAGTAGGTCACCCCACTCACCGAAGAAGTAGCATCCAGGGTAACGGCTTCGCCAGGGCAAAGGAAACGATCATTGCCTAAGTCTACAGTAGGCGTAATACCAAAGTCTACATATATCGAATCAGTAATCTCATAAGCACAAGTAGCCATAAAATTCAACTTGACCTTGTACCATCCACGT
>CALDJV010000032.1 GCA_937899305.1 uncultured Cytophagaceae bacterium | reverse complement strand
ACCCGAAATCCTGAGCGAAGCCGAAGGAACTAACAATCAATAATTATCAAAGCGCTTCGCGCAGCCACCCAACCATAGAACAATGAGCGTAGCGGAACAATTAAAACAATAACATCATTCGTCTTTCAGTACTTCTATGGGGTTTACCTGAGATACTTTCAAGACTTGTACGCTTACTGTGAGTAATGCAATAAAACAGGCGATCAGGCCCGAAAGTACAAATACAAACCAATGACTATAGAGTGGGCGATGATAGGCGAAGTTTTGCAACCACTGATGCATCATAATGACTCCGGCAATTCCACCAAAAAGGCTGGCCCACAGCACCAAACGCAAAAAATCGAAGGACATCAAACGTAAGATACTGGGAATGGAGGCCCCTAGTACTTTGCGCATTCCAATTTCTTTGACCCGTTGCTCAGCGGTAAACGAAGCCAGACCTAACAGCCCCAAACAAGCAATGAATATGGTAAGCCCCGAAAATGCCATAAAAATCTCCCCACGTTTTTCGTCGGCTTTGTACAATGCTTCAAAATTTTCGTCTAAAAAATACCCCGCAAAAGCATACTTCTTATCGTGCTTGTACCAAATATCTTTTACATATTGTAAATTCTTGGTGAGGTTTTGGGCTTTGATTCGTACCATCATAAAACCCATTCGAGTTTCTACTCCAGGAGGAATCATTCGTAAAATCAATGGTTCAATTTTTTTGTGTAACGAAGTAAGGTGAAAGTTCTTGACTACCCCTACCACGCGAGCATCAAACCCCTCCCTGACATTGCCCACACTATCGGTTTCTAGATATATCTTCTTTCCAAGTGCCTTTTGCCACTTCATTTGGTTCACAAAAGCCTCGTTAACTACCACCCCTCGGGTAGTATCTCGTAAGTTTTTTTTATTGTAAAAACGTCCTTGCGCCATTTTTAGCCCCATCATTTTGGCATAATCGACCCCGATTGCCAAAACACGTACAATATCGGTGGCCATTTTACCCGTGTTCGTTTCTATAGCATATGCATTGGCTCCACTTCCGCCATCTTGGGCGGGTACATTGCTTGTAAATGTCACCCCTGACACTCCTTTGTATTTCAGCAGATCAGTTTTTATATTATCGTTGCGATTCTTGTTGGTACTATCCGGAAAGGATCTAATTACCAACACTTTGTCTTTATTAAAACCCAAATCTTTGCCCCGGATATATTGCAACTGATTGTAAACTACCCAAGTGCCAATGATCATTGTGATGGATACCGAAAATTGAAAAATCACCAATCCCCGACGCAAAAAAGCGGCATTACGGGTGCTTACATATTTGCCTTTGAGTACCCTTACTGGCTGAAAACTAGATAAGAAAAATGCCGGGTAACTTCCACTCAGCACCCCTACCAAAGCAATTACTCCCAACAATACCCCAATGATTGAGAAATCACTGTAATCTATAAACAATTGTTTATCGGCTACATAGTTGAAATAGGGCAGGGAAAACTCTACCAATATGATACTGACTACAAAGGAAATAAAAGTTAGGATCAATGACTCTAATAAAAATTGAGCAATGAGTTGACTACGATAAGAGCCTACTACTTTGCGTATGCCTACTTCTTTGGCGCGTCCTGCCGAACGGGCCGTAGCCAGGTTCATGTAATTGATCGCAGCAATGATTAAAATAAACAATGCAACTGCCCCCAAAATATACAAATACGCCCGATTGCCACGAAGTGATACTTCGTCTTCATAAGGAAAATTAAGTAAGTGTAAATCGGTGAGTGCATCTAATAAAAAACCTGCTTTGGCATCGAAAGGCTTGAATTCAGCGGCAATGTACTTGTTAAAAATACCCTGTATCTTCTGACGAAACTGAACAATATCGGTGTTTGGTTTGAGCAAGGCATAAGTCAAGAAGTTGGCACTACCCCAACCTTGTTCATTGTAACTATCTTTGATAGTAGAAAATGATACCAGTGCCGGAAACTTTAAATGACTATTAGGTGGGATGTCTTCCATCACCCCGGTTACTACATTGTTCTGATAGTCAAACAACTGGATTGTTTTGCCTATGGCATTTCCTACCCGCCCAAATAGTTTTTTGGCCAAAGTGCGGGTCAGTACAATCGAGTTGGGTTTCAATAAAACAGTTTTGGGGTTTCCCTTGAGCAAACGATGCGAAAAAACCTGAAAATAATTGGAATCAGCATAGTGGATACCGTTGGCGTATAACTTTTTATTTTTGTAAGTCAAAGGCTTTTTTTCGGTTCCCCTATGCATTCGAACCACCTGCAATACCTCGGGATAATCTCGGGACAATGCTCCAGCAAGATTTACATTAGAACTCGCAAAATATTGCCGTTTTTTGTTAGATAATTTGAAATAGGTAGAAACCCGATAAATTTGGTTCGAGTTTTTATGATAACGATCAAAACTGAGCTCATCCTGAATATATAGGTACAATAGTAACGCACAAGCCATGCCAATAGATAGCCCGGCAAGATTGATCAGGGTGTATACCTTGTGCCTGGTTAGGTTACGAAACGAAATCTTGAAATAATTTTTTAACATAATTCTTTCGACAAGTTCTCTAGCTGTTTATTACAGATGCACAATGGCGTCATAAAGATGCACGTATTTTTATAAAAATTCTAAATACCTGATAATCAAATCACTTTAAATTCAATTAATCTACTCTTTCTGATAAGTCTCTCATTTTCGTATTAAATTACAAGAAAAAATACATTTAGTCACGTTTTCAAAATAAGTACCTGGTTTGAAAATACATATTCAAAGCGGCTCCGAACATTCCTTACCGGATAGATTTTTGTACTCAAACAATCAGTGAACATTGAGCCAGGCTAGCAAACGGTCATACAGATAACAAAACCAATGGCTTCTGCCTATCACTCATTGATGATTGCCTAAAAAGTGATGACGAGTACATTACTAAACAATATTTCACGGTGATTTTAGTCAAAGTTGATTCCGAATTCAAAAATGATTTTACTACATGTTTAGGTGTAAAACTGAAACCCTTTTTAAAATAAAATAAGCAAACAGCCTTGATATAAGTCACTGATTTACAAATACCAACAGTATAAACACCCGCTCAAACTGGCTACGAACTATGGACTGAACGCGGTGGACTATTGTTACCTTTCACTGGCACTTTTTTAGATTAGTAACATGGAAAAAGAACAAATTCAACAATTTATTACTTGGCTGCAAGAAGCAGACCTACTTATGATACATACTGGTGCAGGTATGAGCAAAGATTCGGGAGTTCCTACTTATAGAGACGCCAGCGACGGAGAATGGGGCAAAGTAACTGGTGAACGAGAAGGGAGTATTTTTGATATTATGAATCCAGCATATATGGAAGAAAATCCCGTATATATGTGGCAAAGATTTGCCCGACGAATAGATCAGTTTCGAGACCTGACTCCTCACCGTGGATATTTTATTTTGATGGACTGGATCAAACGTTTTCAGTTGGACTATTTTTGCGTGACTTCTAACATTGACGGGCAACACCTTAAATCGGGGGCGGCTCCTGATAAAATACGAGAGGTACACGGTTCTATCTTTCATATGCAATGTACAGTGCCTTGTCACCAGGGGGTTTGGCCCATTAGTGATCAGGAAAAAGTAGACTACCAGAACCCAAACTTAAACCCAGAAGCCCTACCTGTGTGTCCGAAATGCGGTAAAATGTCGCGCCCCAATGTATACATGTTCCGAGACAACACATATGTGTCTGCCCGCTCGAAACGACAAAAAGAGAACCTCGAAAAAACTTTGGCGGCGCATTCTAAGGTACTGGTTTTAGAGATTGGTTCGGGGCCCCATGTGCAAACGATTCGCTCTATGACCCGTAGAGTAGTCAAGGACAAAAACGCTCGCCTTATTCGCATTAATCCAGATTATCCTGAAGTAAAAGACAGACACCTGGGACTAGCCGGGGGTGGCCTTGCTATTTTGAGCGAGGTACATCGTGAAGTAGAAAAAATGTTTTAATTATGGATGACTCGATACGTATTGTACAACTTACTGATCCTTTTTTGCTTACCAATACTTATAACCAGGACGATGATGCTTTCGTGATACTCGACGCCTTACTCAAACACATTACGCAACTGAGTAAAAAACCCGACCTGCTCATCATGACCAGTGAAATAGCTCGTAAGCGTCGTAGTGAAACTTTACACCTACTACAAAAAACCAACATTCCTTTTCAATGGGTGGCCCATGAAAAAACCATCTCACTCAATGTAAAAGGAATCCATTTTGCGATGTTGAATAGCTACGTACCTTCGCTTACCAACGGGTTGCTATCTGATGAGACCCTGACTTTTTTGGAAAACGATTTAGAAGAATCTTGGGCCCATCCTTGTGTAATTACTTTACGTCATCATCCGTTGGCCATTCGTACATTGACCGCTCCTCGAGATTTGCTGAAGAACGCGACTCATTTCCTTAAGATCATCGATAGTTATTACCACGTAAAGGCGGTATTGTTTGGTCATATTGCGCACGAGTTTATGGTCGAGCGCAACAACATTTGGTATCTGGCCTCTCCCTCCATATCACCTCCTACCCCACAAAACCAAGATATTACTTTTCAGTATCGAGTCATAGATCTT
Organism: uncultured Cytophagaceae bacterium; assembly: GCA_937899305.1. Classification (GTDB taxonomy): domain Bacteria; phylum Bacteroidota; class Bacteroidia; order Cytophagales; family Microscillaceae; genus Microscilla. The sequence continues at coordinate 4,567 of CALDJV010000032.1, read as the reverse complement.
ACTCAGGAAGGTGAAATAGAAGCCAGTTTACAGAAAGTTGATGTTCCATCATCACCTCGTATAAAGACGCCTGAATAAATCGTTTAGACATTGTTTAAATCAGTGAATTTATTAGATTTGTGTAGCAAGACATTCTGACATATATACCAAAAAAGCCAAAAAATGAACACTCCCAAACAACGCTCCGAAACCCCAGGTTGTGCGAAAGTGATCCACTTCAACAATGCGGGTGCGGCATTGATGCCACAAGCAGTGATTGACGCCCAACAAACTTACCTTGACTATGAAATTTACCATGGAGGGTACGAAGCAGTGGATCATTTTAGAACCCAATTAGATGCCACCTATCAGCGGGTAGCCCAGCTTATTGGTGCTCAATCTACTGAAATTGCGCTGTTAGAAAGTGCGACCACCGCCTGGGCAAAAGCTTTTTTCTCGCTTCATTTTCAACCTGGAGATCGCATCGTAACTGCTAAAACAGAATATGCATCTAACTACATCAATTACCTGCACCTCGCAAAAAGTCATCAGATAAAAATAGAAGTAGTGCCCAGCGACGATACGGGGCAAATTTCTATTCCCGCCTTAGAAAAACTACTTCAGGAAGATGAGAACAAAACCATCAAGTTGATTAGCATTACTCATATTCCTACCAATGGTGGACTGGTAAATCCAGCGGAAGAAGTGGGTCAGTTAGCCAAAAAACACAAGGTTTTGTATTTATTGGATGCTTGTCAGTCGGTAGGGCAAATGCCCATAGATGTGCAAAAAATAGGTTGTGATATGCTATCGGCCACCGGGCGAAAATACTTGCGGGCTCCCCGAGGTACAGGTTTTTTGTACGTACGCACTGGTTTGCTCAATACCATCGAACCCCGCGAAATAGATATGTGTGCCGCAGAATGGACCACCGCTCAAACTTACGCGCTGCGCTCCGATGCTCGCAAATTTGAGTATTATGAATACAATCCAGCCAATCGAATGGGGTTTTCGGCCGCAGTACAATATGCCCTGGACTTGGGTTTAGATAATATTTGGCAGCGCATACAACATTTGGGCAAGCAACTGAGAGCACAGTTGGTAGAAATACCTAATGTAACGGTACATGATTTGGGCCAGGTAAAAAGTGGGATTGTTTCGTTTGGAGTAGACGGCATCAAAGCTGAGTTTATCAAGCAAAAACTTCGAGAAGAAAACATCAACGTGTCGCTGATTATTCCCAGTGGCACCTTGCTCGACATGCAAGAGCGAAGTCTAGATCAATTGGTGCGGGCCTCGGTACATTATTATAATACTGAAGAAGAGATCGATCAATTGTGTGGAGTGATTAAGAAAATTATTCTAGTACATACCCGTATCACTCATTAGGCCCATGATACCTAACATCATAATTCACCCTATTGCGCTAAAAAAGTATTCGATTGGAATGTTGGTACTCATGGGGGCAATAAACATATTTTGGGCGATAATTGTCGGAATGCTTTTCCTGAGTTTTACCAAAGGCCTGGACTCTATTCTCTCAGCATCGCTCAAACAGGGATTTTTTCTGGCCCTTGCACTGCTTTTTTTCGTGGTTGTTTTCTGGGGGACTATTCATTTATTTTGGGTACATTTTAGTGCCAAACCAGGCCTGGTCATTCATCAAAAAGGGATTGAGGGAATCAAACGCTGGGTTGGGATTCACTTTGTACCCTGGCAGGACATTGTTGAGATAAAGAAACACCAAATACCCTCTCACAAAAAAGGACAACCCCCTACTTTTGTATTTGCTGTGGTGATTAAAAATCCTGAAGAATATCTCCGCAAAACTCAATTTCCCTGGACCAAGTGGAGGTATCAGCGAAATATCAGGCTTTATGAAACGCCCTTGGTGATATCCAATCATTATTTAGATATCAAAGTAGAGCACTTACACAATTTGCTGCAACAAACTTTGGAAATTTATCAAGAAAACGACTAAAACACCTCCCCCACAAACAAACTTAGAAAGAACAAACCCAGAAGAAGCAAAGATGAAAGAAACAAAAATTGAGTTACATAAAGGAAAACTTTTAACCCTGTTGATTCTATCAGGGATATTTGTTCTGGCGTCATTATTTTTTATTGTGATTACCCTTCAAGAGCGAGCAAGTACTACGCTGTTTGTCTTTGGTTTGACAATGGGGCTGCTAGGCGCATTGTTTTTTGGAGCTACTACTTTATTTTTTGCCAAAAAATACCAAGATACCCAACTGGGATTGGTCATCAATGCTACTGGAATTACAGACAATAGTTCTTTTATCAGTGTGGGATTTATTCCCTGGAAAGACATTGATTCTATTTCAGAATTGATGGTCAAAGGGCAGCAATTTATTCGCATACATATCAAAGATTCTAAAAAATACACCCAACAGGCCAAACCATTTACCAAACGAATGTTGCTCAGGCTCAATGCCCGATTTTATGGCTCTCCTATCCAAATTTCCTGCAATAGCTTGAAAACCAACCACCAAGAATTATTAAACCTCATTGAAGGGGCATTGACTCGATCTCGGTCGTCTAATCAATAGTCATTCAGGCTGTTGGTTTTCTTGCTGCTGCCTGATACTGTTGGCGTGCATTTCTTGTTCGGTAAGGCCATAAATAGAAGGTACAGTTTCACCTAAAAAGCCTAAATACGTATACATTTGTCCTCGGTGATGAATTTCATGTTCCGCCATCAAACGCAACCATTTCCACACCCTCAAAGCCACTCCGCCAGGGGTCATGCATTTTTTTTGTAGGTCTTCGGGGGTCACCTGTTTAAAAATTTCTAATGACTCTTGATGTTTTTCGTTCAAATAGGCCACCACATTGTCATACCCTTCGGCAAACTCAGTCCCATGACCGGGGTAAAGACTAGGGCGAAAGCGTACGTTTTCGCCATACATATAACGTTCGGTATTGGCCAAATGCCGAATCAAGTCTCCCAATGTAAATTTATCGGCTCTGTAAGCCCACTCTATTTTTTCGGGGGGAATGTGCTTGATTAAGCGTAAAGTACGTTTGCGTACTTTTTTATAGTAGTCCAAAAACTCGTTGATGTCAGTGATTTCCATATTTTTTATTCATTTTAAATTGAATTCATCCAACTCATTTCATCTATTCACTCCATTCTTTCAAACAAAATATGTTTTACCGTGCCCTCGGCGGCTACATAAAATGACTGTACTCGCCCTTGGCCATCTCTATTGAAGGTATATTTTACCCTTCTACCCGAACCATACTCGTCTTTTTGACGCGGCTTGAGTACAATTCGAGGATGCTGAGGATAACTCAATAATAGCTGTTTGCCTTCTTTTTGTACAACATAGGTAACCTGTAATTCTTTTGAGTAATACTTCCCTACAAAATCAGCTACCGATCGTTTCTCAGCATTCACCAAGTTTACTTTCTCTAAATAAAAAGTAGCTCCCCCAAAATCTACCAACAAGTCGGCACCCACCGCATAACTGGTATCAAAAATATAACTTACGTTTGGGTTATGTTGTCGGTAAAATGATGTTTTCGTCTTAGATACCAACGCAATGTTTTCTCTACCAAAACTACTCCGTGTTTTAAGGGTGTCATTATCAACAAATATATGTACTAACAAATCGCTATTCAACTCTTGATAATCTCCTACTAAAGCCTTCAGCTCTTGCTTGGTATGTCGATATTGAGTGACTGATTTTGACGAAACCTGCCCTGCTCCTGGCTCCATCAATTGATCTAGTATTTTATAAGAAATATCTACCGCATTGATGGAGGCTGAATTTGCGTAAACCACCACTCCTAAACGTAACGCAGGAATGCATATCCATTGGGCCCTCATGCCTCGTCCTCGCCCACTGTGATTCAAAGTGTTATACCCTCGGTATGGAGACACAAACATTCCACGGGCACAGCTCATTTTTCTGCCATTGTTGAGGGTGTCTAAAGTAGCTATAAAGGAAGAAATATAAGAAAAATCTTGGGTAGCGTCTAGAAATATCCCCATCCATTTGGCCAGATCTACTACTGTACTTTTTACTCCCCCAGCCCCTACACACAAATTGAATGATTTTGGTTGTTTATAGCCTGTTTTGGTTGGATAGTGAGAACGGGCACTGTTGGGAATGATTTGCTCAAGATCGCTGATGTAAAAGGTATTCATCATCCCCAGTGGTTTAAAAAGTGATTCTTGGGCAAAATCCTGAATTTTCTGGCCTGATACCCGCTCTACAATGAGCGCCAACAATACATAATTGGTATTGGAATACAGCATTTTTTCGCCGGGTGCATTGTTCACCCCTTGCTGTCGAAACATCAGGCCTTGAACCATTTGGTTGGTATACCCTCGATGTTTGAAATCAAACCCCATCAATTCAAGTAGGATGTTATGGTTTCGGATGCCACTGGTATGATTCAATAAGTGTTTGATTCTAATGGTATCGCCATAAAATGCCAATTCAGGGATGTACTTTCTCACATCATCATCCACTGATAAACGGGCTTGTTTTTGAAGTATGGCGATGCAAGCTGCAGTGAACTGTTTGGTAACCGAAGCCAAGTCAAATATGGTACTGTC
>CALDJV010000031.1 GCA_937899305.1 uncultured Cytophagaceae bacterium | reverse complement strand
TGGGTACTAAAAATTTGACTTGTCTCTTAGCTGACTTCGGTTTCACTTTGGAAGAAAGTATTACCTTTATACAAAAACTGGAAAGTCGTTTTGCTAAGGAATTTAAAGTAGACAAAAAATTCAAAAAAATACTTTCAGAAAGAATTCGGGATTATCAAAAAATAGAGCGGGCCGACATAGGTAATGATGGTGCTTTTGAAAAACGATCAAAGGCGATTCGGCCTTTAATCGTCATAATCAAGGAAAAATTGAAATCTGAAGAATGCATTACCACCGAGTTTAATCTATTTTTCGCTATCGTCCATATGTCGCTCAATCGGTTATTTTTTGACAGGCCCCGTGAACATGAATTTGTCTGTTACAATATATTATTGAGAAGGCTTCAGGCCCAGTACCATAAAAACAAGAAAACAACATGAAAACAAAATTGACCATTATTGTATTGTTGATTACCACGTTTAATTTAGTGGCTCAAGAAACTGCCCAAAAAGCTGGCTGGGAATTATTAACTTCTGAGTTCGATTCCTTGCCCAAAAGAGGGTTAGTAGGGGGAGCCTTGTGTAGGGCTGATAAAGGGAAAATCATTGATTATAAAATGTATGGTTACCAAGACCAGGCCAATAAGATACCAATCACCAAGAAGACCATTTACAATTGGGGTTCCAATACAAAGGTAATTACCGCAGTGTGCATTATGCAACTCAAAGAACAAGGGAGGCTTAGGTTAGATGATCCAGTGATCAAGTATGTACCTGAATTTCGTTGGATGCGAACTGACAGTGTAGGAGTTCCCATTGACTCAGTAAAAATAAAACATTTGCTCACCCATACTGCATATTTTATTTTTGGCAATAAGTTCAATTTTTACCACGGCTCAGCAGATAAGGACTACAATCCAATCCGTTGGGAACAAATTGCTGCTGTTCTTCCTTACTATTGGCTCGTAGATAGACCAGGATTGAAGTTTAAATACAACAGTGATGGATTCATCTTTTTAGGGAGAATTATTGAGAACATAATGCGTGAATCTTACGCATCTTATGTACACAAAAATATTTTTATGCCGTTGGGCATGACGACCGCCCATTTTGGTGTCAGCCCACCTCACCTCCGAAAGTACAAAAGTGTATCTTATCGTAAACGAAAGGGTGATTCTGTCAATACTGTGTATCGTTTAGATCATCATAATTATGGCTATGGTAACCCAGTGGGAGGACTTTTTGCCAGCGTACCCGATATGATGAAGTTTGTGAGTTTTTTAGCCGGGGGAGACAAAGGGAAAAAGGAGTTATACAATATGGTCTTGCCAGATACGGCGCTAGACGAAATGTTTGAGGCAAAGTTTGTGACGAGAAAACAGAAAAAAGGTTATGGTAGAGAAGTGGGCATTAGTATATTTAGACTGAGCCATTACAAAGAGTCTTGTGCTTACCATAATGGCGTGCAATACGGTTTTTTGTCTTATCTTATGATTCAACGATCTACCGGAAAAGCCTTTGTCTACGCCTTAAACACTAACAACAAAAGGATTTTTAACTATTCATATTATTCAGTCATCAACCGAGGTGGGTATCGGTTCTTACTAGGTTATAAGCCCAGTGATAAATGAATCACTGGATTTATAACCTTTGGTTTAGGTTTAGCACAAATCACTATTCCCAATGTCACATTCAGGTCCTGTACTTTTTGGGTCTGTTGTAGTTGTATTACCTGTAGTTGGATTTCCTGTATCCGGATTGTTTGCACCTGTTACACAAGAAACACCAGTGCATCCTCCCTTAAGATTTGACATTTGGATATCTGAAAGGATACCTAATGTTTTGGTCCTAACAATTAGTTTTTTCTTCTTCATAACAATGATCAGGTTTTTTTGTAAATGTACGCTTATTACGCTCTTGTTCATAAATCTTGTGCAAAAAAATGCTCAAGGCCAACAAGTAAGTCAATATTTTACTACTTGTTATGATGGAGATGTTACAGGTGCTTCTAATGTAAATTATGGCGTAAGCCAACTTCCCAGTGGAGAAATAATTTTTGCGAATAAAAGAGGCTTGGTTATTTTCAATGGTAAAACCTGGAAGTTTTGGACCGCTATGGATTCTAAACAACGCCCAGTTGAGTTGACCAAACTATTACCTGTAAA
>CALDJV010000030.1 GCA_937899305.1 uncultured Cytophagaceae bacterium | reverse complement strand
AGACTGTGCCAAAGTTCTGAAATGGGAAAGTAATTATTTTCTTATCCCTTAACTGCTTGAAACATTGAGGCATCTTTTCATCAATGGCTAAGGAGTTAGTCACTGTGTATTGCAGGTTTTTTTTGGTTCTTAAGACAAAAAATGCGTCTGCTTACTGATCCATCGATTGACTCACCTCCGCGGCTTTAGCAAAAGCCCTCAAGCAAAAATGAGCAGCTTCCCAACCTGCTCATTTTAAGTACTTACTCAAATTTTTCATCTTTCACCAACTTACCGTCTTTATAGGTTTTGCGGCGGAGGAGTTTTTGCTTTACCTCATAACCATCTACAGTTGTTTCTTTCCAACGCTTAAACCATTCTTCATTGATAAGTTTACCCTCAGTATTCCAATCTCTTTCTAAATCAAGAGAATATTTCCCTTCTTTTTTATAACTTCTTTCGCTTAATAGTACTCCTTTTTCATTCCATTCCTTACATTGTTGATATATATGTACATTTATCAATTTTATAGAAATACATTGTTCATATTTTTCGTATGGTTTTTTGGTATTCCAAAGTATTTCTTTAGTGATAGTAGAGTCACCCTTATACTGATAGGTAAATTTTTCATATAACCTTTTATGGTCTCCAATATAATAATGCCGAACCTCTGTCAACTTCTCTAAACTGTTGTATTCTACCTCTTGATAATCAGGTGTATCTTCTTCATTAAAAAACCATTTTTTCCAAACGCCTCTTTTTTTTCCAGATTTATAATATCCTTCGCGCACAAGTTTTCCTTGTTTGTTCCATCGCTTATACAAGGAGTCTCGCTTATTATGTCTTTCATAATAAGTTCTGTACTTTTGCCCATTTTGGTAATATTGATTCACCTGGATAAGTACATTATTTAGTGGTTTTCTTTCTGTTCTATATTTTTGAGCAAAAGCGACATTGCTTAAGCATAATATAATAAAAAACAGCAAGAATTTACTCATCATCATCTTCATTACTTGATCCTGCTTTATAAGTATAGATTCTCTTAACTCTTTCCTTTCTTAAGAATGCGCCAGTACGTTTATTTATGATTTTTGTATGACGAAACTTAGGTACAGGTAACATTTGTTTAGTAGTAATTCTCAAGGTTTTACCATGTAACTCTATTTCAGCGTTCTCAATTAGTACTACAAAGATATTATCCTGATCCTCCTTGACAACTCTTACCCTTCTAAGTTTTCTGCCCGTATACCAATGATTATTACTAAATATTTTCATTTTGATACGAATGGCTTTTTTATCCAAATCCTCCTCCGCCAACAATATCTCGATTTTTACCTTATCTGCACCTGAACGCTTGAAGTCTCCACTCGCCTTTTTCATCTCAAAAGTAAAATCATCCGGGTCTTTGGGTTTCCGTGTTTTCTTATGGCCTTTTTCTACTTTGGTTTCTTGCGCCTTTTGCTTTTTCGGGGTCTCTTTGTCCTTCTTCTTCTCCCGATCGCCTACTGGCGCGCGTGTCCTCACGCGTGTTCCATCCTAGTAAATTGAGTTGAAAATTTGGTAATGAGCGAGAGTTGTGAGTCGTTGGACACGAGCGGGGACGCTCGCGCCAGCGAGGGAGCCCAAATGGACCACTAGTTTTTGCCCATCCCTCAAGCAACAATGAGCACCTTTTTCAAAATGCTCATCTTCTTTTTACTCAAATTTTTCGTCTTTTACTAGCTTGCCGTTTTGGTAGGTTTTGCGGCGGAAAAGCTTTTCCCGCATCCAGAAACCGTCAACTGTGACCTCTTTCCATTTTCTGGTCCAGGTTTCTTGTACTTTTTGTTGTTTATTCCACTCTCTTTCAAATACAATGGTATTCTTTCCATCTTCTGTATAGAGCGTTTCTCGAAACATCCAACCTTCTTTTGACCATGTTTTAGATTCTTGTATAAGGAATTTTTGATTTACTTTTATTACCTTACCTATACGCATTATTTGCCCAGGAAGGCTACTATACCAATCAGTAGTTTTTTTAATAGTTGTATCTCCTTTAATAATATATTCAACCTTATTGAGTAATATATTTTTTTTATTGCGTATCCAGTAAGACGCAATATGTTGTAGTATACCAAAATGATTGTATAATTCCTCACGGTAATCGTAACCTGTTTTTTCTTCAAAATACCACTGCTTCCACAATCCCGTTTTTTTTCCATTACGGTAAAGCCCTTCTCTTACAAGGTTCCCCCTATTGTTCCATCTAAAATAAAGGCTATCTCTTACACCATCTTTTTCGTAAAACCTTCTGTATATTCGCCCATTATCATAATATTGAGTAATCTTCAGTACATCCAATTCAAGGGAGACAGCATGTTTTTCAGTACGATATTTCTGAGCATAAACTAAAGGAGGTAATAACAAAAATATCATGAATAACTTAATCTTCATCTGTAACTTTTTTATTAGCATTAAAAGTATATTCATTTTTCACTCTGGTGTTAGGGATTTTCACAGGTTGGCCATTCTTTTTAACCAAACCTCCCTTTTTATCCCTTTGGTATTTGTTTCTGTACAAATTAATGGGAAGCACTTGATCTTTATTCAGTCTAAATATTGCTCCTCCTAGATTCATCCGATAAGTATCCACTGATTTCACAAACAGTTGTTTATTATTTTTACCTACGATTGTTACTTCTCCCCCAGTCCCAATATACCAATGATCATTATAAAGGACTTCCAGACGAACTTTTATTGTCTGTGCAGTTTGGCTCTGTAAATCCTCTTTAGCTAAATAGATTTTAATAGGTAGTTTTTTATTCAGAGGTTTTTCCAGTTTAGAAGTTACAGACTCAAGTTTAAACTCATACCCACCCAATTTCTTCCCTGGCTTCTTTTCTTTCTCCAAATCCTTTTCTACAGGCTTTTGCTCCTCCTTCTCCTCCTTCTCCTCCTTCTCCTCCCGATCCCCCACTTCCCGCTTAAAAAACTGATCCATCGATTGACTCACCTCCGCGGCTTTTATACTGCCTTCTTTTTTGTTTTGGAATGTTTGGCTCAAATGAGTGACCAGTTTTTGCACCATTGCCTGGGGAATGGTGGGTACTTTTCCCGATTCCCCATCTTCAAAGTACTTACGAATGGTATCGGTAAAACGTATAAATTCGGCAAACTTCATTTTTACGGTCAAGGTCTTCATTTGGGGGTACTGCTGGTGCAGGGTCTCCCATACCTTTTTTACCGAAGGGTTGTCGTTGATAAACTCGTCGGTGGTAATGAAGGGTATCTTCACTTTGGGGGGTTCAAATTTAAAATTAGCCAAACGGCACAAATCCCATAGCGTCCAGACCAGCAAAGCCACATTTACAATAGGCAAAGAAGCTACCGCCAGTTTGGCCAGGTTGGTGGCCAGCAGCCGTCCCCCTTTCACCGCCCAGCCTACTGCCCCCGCTACTTTGCGCCCCACAGGGGTCTGGATCAACCGGGTAATTCCTGATTTTTGCATAGCCTTGGTCACCGCTTTTTTCATGACTCGGCTTACCCGGGCTCGATAAGTATTGGCCAGTTTTTCGGCTTGTTGCTGAAGCGCGGCTTTGGCCGCTTGTATTTCGGCCGCTGAAGCTTTGGCAGTGGCCTGGGCTTCTTTGGTTAGTACACTCAGTTCTTGCTCGGCTGCCCTCAGTTCCTGGCCCAGGTGTTGCTCAAACACCCTACTTTCCATTTGGGCAATTTGCTTCTCTACCTTGGCAATATGCTGCTCCAGGGCTTGGATACGACCCTGCAAAGCTTCTATTTGGCCTGCGGTTGAATGATTGGCCACATTGGCAGTATGCAGAATTTGGCTGTGTTTAGCTGCCCCAACAAAACCTTCTTGGGCTACCTGCTGTTTTTGGAAATACTGAAGCATTTTCTCCAGCTTTTTCCCTTCGGTTTTGAACACATCCTTGATTTGAGTAATGCCACCCGCCCGTTTCTGAATAATTTTTTCTGCGGTTTTATCTGCGATGCCAGGTATTTTGGTCAGTTGTTCTTTGGTGCCACTTTGTAGTAGCTTCAGCAAGGCCTCTTTGGGAGTACCCTTAGCCACCGAACCCAATTGTCCCCAAGCAGTTTCTATTTTGGCCAGGGTACTTTTGCCCAGTCCTGGTATTTTTATATTTTTAAAATCCGCCAGGTTCTTTACCTTCCCATCTTTCAGCGCCTGGCCCAGTTTCTCCACAGTTTTGTTGCCAATACCTTTAAAACCTTTCAATCGTTGAATATTGGCTTGGTTAAAAGCGGGCGAGCCTTTGGGCTTCACCGATTTTAGTTGGCTGCCCTTGATTTTGGTTCCCGTTGGCTGGCCTTTTTTAAGGGCTTCCAGTTGTTGCACCAGTTTTTGTTTTTCTGCGACGTGGGGGGCTATATTCTGGCGAGCCTGTTTTACCAAGTTGTTCCGAATGGCCTTGGCTCTTTCTATATCCAAGGCCCGGGCTTTGGCCATTCCTGCCGCCTGTTGGCTTTTTTTAGTAGCCTGGGTAATGGTTTGCAACTGTTTTTCAGTATCAGCCGCTAACTGGGCGTATTTGGAGTTGATCCCTTTGGTGCCCGCAATGGCATTCTTGAGTGCCTTCAGTGTCCGGGCCTTTTGCTGAGGACTGCGTGCCCCTTGCAGGCTTTGGTACCCTAGTTTATAAAAAGTTTGCAAGGCCCTAAAATCCCGCAAAGACTTGGCCGTCACCTTGGCCTTGAAATAAAACAAGCCTTCAAACCCCAACGGTTTGTCCTGGCTGCTATGGTGCCCTGTGTTGTCTAACCCCATAAAAGAACCTGAAATGGTGACCGCGGCAAAGGTAGTATTGACGCCTCCGCCAGGTTTTCCCGTAATGTCGGTGTTGCTGAGTTTGACCTCAAACATCAATGGAGCAATGTCTAAGCTCATTTTACCCACCAAATTGAGCGGAGGATAAAACTACCCAGGTTCATATAAATCATATTGGAAAGCACCACGCTCAAATTCAACACCCCACCTTTGCTATAATCTTTCTCTACCTCCGTTTTAAAGTTCATCCACTTGGATTTTACCTTGCCATCCCCCGGGGTAATTCTAAACCCATAGTCTTTGTTCAGGGCTTCCTTGGGGAAGCTACGTTGCTTATGCAGACTTTTCAACTTCATTGCATAGGCAAACTCTCCCTCAAAGGGAGGTATTTTCATCCCAAATGGCTTTATCTTAGAAGTGAATTTAGCCATTTTGGCTTGGATGTCTTTGATGGGGTCATTTTCCTGATTACCAGGAGGTTTTTGGAGGGTTTCTACCTCGTCTTCTTTTTGAGAAAAAGTATCTTCGGAAGTTTCTTCCTGATTTTGATCAGCGAACCACTGCCGATCATTGAGAGGGTCACCTTCTTGTGGGGCAAACAAGGCTTCGCGTTGTAGAAAAGCTTCGTAATCGGTGAGTTGGTCTTGTTCACCAAAGCGGTCGTCAAAATCGTAACCATGTTGGGGGCGATAATACATGAGGGCCAGGGTTTGCAAAATGAAGCCCTAAAATACAAGGATTGAGAAAAAGTCCCAAGCAAGAGTAAAGACTTTTATCGATTTATACTAAATTAGAGCTGATAAGTAATGAAGCCGACTTTCCACAGGTATGCTTTGTGAATCAAAATATTATTTGGTTTAGAGTAAATTATCCATAAGGATAACTTACCTGGGTAAGCTCTTAGTGAAAGAGTAAATAAACGCAAGCGTTACCTCTCAATCAATGCTTGATAATGATCTAATAATCAGCCAGTTTTTAATTAATCAGTTTTTAATTGATAAGTAAATCTTATGGCCGAGCATCAAAACGCTGACACTCCTTCTAACAGCAACTTCCCCAAAAACCTAGCTGAACAATCCAGTGATCATCCCCGCTCCGGTATTGATCCCTACAAAGACCAGGTTGCTTTTGCCGAAGAAAGCAAAGAAGAAGCCGAAGCCCTGCTGGAAGAAGTCCCCGAAATAGCCCTGGAGGTAGAGTACGACCTGGAAGATGACCGCCCAACGGAGGCATTGGCCCAGGCACCAAGCGGCAGTGAGTTTGCGTTGCCCCACTTGCACATTACCGCCGAAGACAGCATCCACGAGGCCGCTATTTACCACGAAATCAATTGGTTGGCCGAGGTGATTTGGTACCGCTGTACCTACCCCAATTCGGGCAAATCAGTGGTGGAGCTTGAGCAGGAAAAAGGTTATCGCACCCCAGCCATCAAAGCCCCATTCATTGCCAGGGCCGAGGCAGTTGAGGGTACACCAAAGGTTCCCGCCAAGGAACAGCCTTATTATTATACTTGGCTCCGGCAATATGACCTGATTGATAGCACACCTGATCGTCTTTTGTTGGCTTTTTGCCTGATGACTCGTTTAGCCGATCCTATGTTGGCTCCTTTGATGCAGCTCTGGCGCCATCAACAAATTGCGGCCTGGGTTGGGGGCGACTATCACCGCGACGGCCACCGAATCATTCCCACCCTGCGTACCGTATTTTTTTTGCTCGATGGGATCAATCCCCCCGCTACCCGTCGTCGGGAACATTATTTTAATCCCCGACACCTGTTTTTTAGCCAGGGGGTGGTCGAACTCACCAGCCCTGACTCCCACGAAACCCGCAGCAATCAGCGTCTGCAAATGAACGACGGCTTTTATCACTACTTTTTTGAAGGACTCAAGCCCCGCCCCGAAGACAAGCAAAACCTGGAAATCAAATTGCTCGAGAGCAACCTCCATTTCGACGAGCTTATTTTGCCCGAACGTACCAAAGCCCAACTCCAGCCCCTAATCAACTACGCCCAGCACGGCCAGGAGTTTTTCAAAGACCAACACCTGAGCAAAAAATTTAAACGGGGCTACATTGCCTTGCTCTATGGCCCTCCGGGTACGGGTAAAACCCTGATAGCCTCGACCATTGGCCAGCACCTGGGGCTGGTGACTTACCAGCTCGACGTAAGCCAGGTGGTGTCGAAATACATTGGCGAAACCTCCCAAAACATCAACAAGGTGATGGATGAACTCACCCGCAACATTGAATGGCTCGAGGGCAAACCCAGTATCTTATTTATTGATGAAGCGGATTCGTTTATGGGGAAAAGGTTAGAAGCAAAAGACAGTAAAGACCACTACGCCAACCTGGATGTGAGTAACCTCCTCCAAAAGTTTGAGCAGTTTCCGGGGCTGGTCATACTGGCTTCTAACTACGAGCAGAACTTTGATGAGGCCTTCAAGCGGCGCTTTAAGTCAGAAGTACACATTCCGCCCCCCGAAGCAGACGAACGCACCCTCCTCTGGAAAATGTATCTGCCCGAAGGGATGCAGTTTCCGGGCAGCAACTTTGCCCGGGTCATGGCCGAAAGCTTTGCCCTCACCGGAGCCCAGATCGCCAATGTGATGGGCGAGGCCGTAATAGCGGCCTTTGCTGACCAAACCAAGGTATTGGACTATGACCGTCACCTGGAAGCCAACCTACAAAAGGAGTTGGAGAAAAGTAACCGACAATATGCCCGACCTAAATCACTTATGAGTCGAGCTCAGATAGACGAAGCCATTTACCAGCAACAAGTCCTCTGGGAGAACGCCTTGCCCACAAAATGGAGCTACATTCCTACCTTTTTTCCTCGCCTGATTAGCCAGGTTGTTACCTTGGAAGAAACCGATATCAAAGACCTAGTCAAAAAAGTAAAACGACGCTGGGAAGGCGGCCAGTTTAACCATATTCCTTGGAAAGAAGGCCTGGAGGTAGTGTTGCGTGACTTCTGTGTAGGCAAAAAGCTGGATTGGAACAAGATTCAGGCTCACTACGATGCCCTAGAGAAAGCCGAAAAGCCCCCAACCCCGAAGGAGGGGAGCCTGGAGATGGACAAAAAGGAACGGGCGGGTAAAACAGTTCAATTGGTGGATTTGGATAAGCTCAAAAAAATCTCTCAGGAGCAAGAAGAAAAGGAGAAGGAAAATGAATCCAAACTTGAACCAAAGCCTGAACCTGTGAAAGCTTCTGTTCCTAAGATATTGCAGGGCTTTGCCGCTCAACGAGCCTGGAAAAATGCCCTGCCGAAGGGTCACCGATTTGAACAAGCCAACACCCCAAACGCCTTGAGTATTAGTTATACCTTGACCGAAGAACAAGTTCAGCAGGTGATGACTATCGTTGAAGGCTTTTTGAAAGGAAAGAAAAATAAAGTAATCAGGCTCGATGTCCACATAAAGATTGCCTTGGAAAAGTATTGCCAGGAGCAAGAAATTGAACTGGAAAGTATTTACACCAAGCACAAACTGGCTAAGATTGCCTCAAAAAAGGCCAGTGAGGAGCGAAAGAAAAAACAAAAGCTGACCAAACAGGAGGCTTTGGTATACTGGGGGGATGCGCTTCCAGCAGGTTACCAATATGCGCAAAGGGGTACTGGCAGCGTTGTGGCGCAAAGCTATGGCCCTCATAGCCGAGGGGAAATTGACCAAATATTGGCAAATGCCAGCAAAAAGGCCCAGGAGCAAGACACGACTCAAATAAGTCTGGCTATGATTGAGGCTAGTATGCAGAAGTTGGGGTTGACGCGGAAGAGGTTTTAGAGGGCAGGGAGAAGCGGCAAGTAAGGCGCTAACATTTAAATCCACAAAACTGGGGACGGATGCAAGGAAGGCTTTTTGTAGATTTGAGTAAAATTGTTGGGCTTTTTATGAATTGTTTGTTTTGATAGCATCGCTTAAAATTTTTGTGGCTCCAACTTTATGCAGCATTGCTTCTAGTGAATACTTACTAGTTGCATTCTTGGCATATTTGTGAAATTTTAGAAATGAAAAGTCGCCAAATCACTGTCCTATTGATAAATTATAATAGACACTAATTTTGGCCAATAAAGAAATTTGGGAGTGGGTGCCAAGGGCTTCCAATGATTATTAATTATCCGATTGGATGATACCCACCAAAGATAAAGTTTTATTGTCAATTCTGAATTCAAAAATCGGTTGGTGGTTGATTTCTAAATATTGTACAGCTATTCAAAGTGGTTATCAATTAATATGGAAATACTTTAGCCAAATACCAATTGCTATTGGCAACAATGAATTAAGAACTGACCTTTCGCAGGTCAAAAATTTGTTTATTTTTGATAAATACCAGTTGCAGAATTCAGGTTAAAATATGAACAACTAGGTTTCACTAAGCCTTTCATTTTTTTCTACAGCAAAAAAAACGAAACAAAAAATGCCGCGGCT
>CALDJV010000029.1 GCA_937899305.1 uncultured Cytophagaceae bacterium | reverse complement strand
AATTTATCCAAAATGAAAAATATTTTGAGTAAAAAAAATGTGTACGGTTTTGAAGACGACGAAAAAAATCTTTGCGTAGCCAAAGCTACGGAACTATTTTTTGAAGAAGTATAGCGACGAGAGATAAGTCAAATGGATTAGGTTATTGATGTAGTTTTACTAAGCTAATCAAAACCTTGAAAATAAGCGTGATGAGAGGCTTTATGATGGCAGCATAAATGAGCTATCAGCCTGTGCAACCTTCTCTCCATAGTCCTGTCTTTCCCTGTACAAAACTGCTCGAATTGAAAGAGGCAAGCGAAGTTGGCTTTACTTTTGCCTAATAACCAACTAGATAGCCGTAAAAAGTGTTATCTTTGGGGCTGTAATGGACTCAATACAAGTACAAAAACATACAAATCTCATCAAACAAAAGGCTAAAGACCTGGGGTTTGAGTTTTGTGGGGTATCGCAAGCCGAGTTTCTGGAAGAAGAAGCGCCTCGGTTAGAAAACTGGCTGAAATCAAATATGCAGGGAGAAATGGGATATATGGCCAACCATTTTGACAAACGACTTGATCCTCGTTTGTTGGTAGATGGGGCCAAGTCGGTCGTTTCTTTACTATATAATTATTTTCCAGCCGAAGATTTGGTAAAACAAACCACCGAGCAACAAAGTTCAGAAGAACAGACCAGTTACAAGGTCTCGAAATATGCTTACGGTCGCGATTATCACTTTGTGATCAAAGACAAGCTACACCTGTTGTTTGAGTTTATTCAGGAACAAATTGGAGAAGTAGGAGGGAGAGTATTTGTAGACTCTGCTCCAGTGATGGACAAGGCCTGGGCCAAAAAAAGTGGATTGGGTTGGATAGGCAAGCATACCAATTTGCTCAACCGGCAAATGGGCAGTTTTTTTTTCATTGCCGAACTCATCATTGACTTGGAGTTGACTCCAGATGCCCCAGTAAAAGATTATTGTGGTACTTGTACCCGGTGCATAGATGCTTGCCCAACCGACGCCATTGTGGCGCCTTATGTGGTAGATGGGAGCCGTTGTATTTCTTATTTTACCATTGAGCTGAAAGATGAAATACCTGCCACGGTAAAGGGAAAGTTTGAGGACTGGATTTTTGGTTGTGATATTTGTCAGGATGTTTGCCCTTGGAATCGGTTTTCTAAACCGCATCAAGAGCCACTTTTTGAGCCTCATCCTGATTTGAAAGGGATGAGTAAACAAGACTGGGAAGAAATAACTGAAGAGGTGTTCCGGGAATTATTTCGGAAGTCGGCCGTGAAAAGGACAAAATTAAAGGGCTTAAAAAGAAACATTGGTTTCGTTTCAAGCCCCTAAATGAATGATAATAAATACTCTGTAAATTAAGTAAGTTGTTGATTTACTTGAGATTATTTTGTTTGCTGACGATCTTCAAAAAATTGAGCATAGCCCAAGCTACGCGATATTTTTTAAGAGAAGTCAGGGGGCAAAAGAAGCCCAGAAAATCGTAAGATATTTAGTTTACAGAGTAATAAGCTAAATTATTAAATCGTCTAAGTGTTTGTTGTGTTTTAGTTAAAACAACGTTCTAAAATCCGGGGATAAACCGGATTGAACATTTGATAACACCAATCACGGAAGTGCTCGATCTCGTTGGGTTTTAAATACTTCGAGATTGATTTTCTTAATTCTTTTTCAAATAGAGTTTTGTCGAAACTGACTTTTTGGAGAATGGTTTTTACATATTCCAGCATATTGAAAAAAATGGTTTTTTGGTGTGTAAAGTTGATATGTCAATTATAGCACACTTTAAGTACGAAACTTAACCGAATATGTTCGGAGTATTTAAGAACATTATTTTATAGAACTTTATATAGCAAAAATACAATTTTATTGTACTTTTACAAAATTAAACATAGTTAAATTACGGTGGAATCACTCGCTTACAGAAGATTTTTTGGAGTTTTACTCCTTTTGTGCGGCAGTTTTTTAAGTAGTTGGGGACAAAAAGCTTACATTGATTTTGGTAAAACCAACATTGCAGTGAATGAGGCTTTTACGATTACGATCAAAGTCGAGAATGCCAAAGTAAAATCTCACGATCCTTTTCCTAAAATCACGGGCTTTAAAAAACACGCCTTGGCCTCGGTAACCTCTTCTAACAACAAAGGCAATGGCCAGATTACTACTACCGATGCCTTGATCCAAAACTATTATGCCGAGAAAGAAGGAACTTACGTGATTAAGCCATTTTCGATCAAAGTAAACGGGAAAGTGGTAGAATCTCCTGGAATTACAGTGAGTGTAGGACCTTATGATAAAAATTTGGGAGAGCCGTCTAAAGTTACCCTCGACGATTTTCTGGATTTAGAAAAAAATAAAGAATACGTCGATATCAAGGATGATGCATTTTTGGGTTTATCGGCCAACAAAAATGAGGTATATGTCGGTGAAGGAATTACGGTAACCTTGGCATTGTATGTGGCGGCTACTAACAAGGCCATTCTGGAATATCCTAGTGATTTTACCAAGCAAATCAGTAGTATACTCAAGAAAATACGCCCTGCAAAGTCGTGGGAAGAAAATTTTCAAATTGAAGAAATTACCCCGGTTGATGTAGTGATCAACGGTAAAAAATACGAACAACTCAAGCTGTATCAAGCTACATTTTATCCCTTAAACAACGAACCCATCATTTTTCCCCGAGTAGGCCTTAAGATGTTGAAATACCAGTTTCCTGAAGGAGTAGACCCTACCAAGCTTGAGTCTAGGTTCAAAGCTAAAAAAGTGGCCAAGTATTATTACACGCTCCCCAAGCGTATCAAAGTCAAGGAATTGCCGCCTCATCCATTACGTGATCGGGTACCAGTAGGGGTGTTTAGTCTATACGAAATTGTTCCTAAAAAGAAGATTCGCACTGGGGCCAGTTTCGAGTATGGATTTAGAATTTGGGGAGAAGGAAATATTTCAGCGATTAGGGCCCCTCAAATCAGCAACAATGAGCATTTTACGTTTTATCCGCCAGCCATCAACCAATCGGTACAGCGTACTCGACAACGGGTAAGCGGTTGGAAAACATTCAATTTCCATTCTATACCCAAGGAAGCCGGGAAATATCACCTGAAAAATTATTTTGGTTGGATATACTTCAACTTAAATTCTAAGAAATACGATACCCTCAAGGCACGTACTACCATTGAAGTGGCCGGAGAAAGTTTGCGTAACGCTGAGATTTCAGCAGCTAATGTGGGAGATTTTTATGATCATATCGTAGAAGAGAGCAATCACCTTAGCCACAATCATTATCGCCAACGAGTGCGCTATATTACCAATGTGCTGATGGTGTTGATGTTGGCGGGAATGATATTTCTCATTTACTGGACCTACAAGACTCGCCAGAAGGAAAAAGAAGAGCGAAAGGGGAAAGTAAATGCTTGACTTACCCAAGTAGTGGCAATAAACGAACTTTTCCATTGATTGATCTTTATGACGAAGCTATTCACTCATCCCTTTGTTTTCATCCTGATTGTTATTGGCGACCTCATTGGACGGGCAACCAATTCCCAAACATTAGATTATATCTTCAAACCTTTGTTAATGCCTTGGTTATTGGGGTATTTTCTGGTGCAGATCAGTAAGCATAGGTTACAAAACCAACCCCCCAGCGATGAGCGTGCTTTTACTCGTGGTATTGTTTGGGCCTTGGTATTTTCTTGGCTAGGAGACGTGTCGTTGATGCTGGTGAGTCAAAATGACCTTTTTTTTATGATAGGTTTGGGTAATTTCCTGATTGCGCACGTTTTTTATGGGTGGGCTTATCATCGTTCGGTTATGCTGAGCCCGACATCAGGTTACATTGTTCGCAAACCGTTTTGGATATTGCCTTTTTTGTTACTTGGGATTGGGTTGTATTTGTATTTATTGCCTTCGTTGCAAGATTTGGCAGTGCCAGTAGCCATCTATGCTACTACGATTGTACTGATGGGGATTTTTGCATTGAATCGGAAGGGCACCACCAGTACCACTAGTTATCAGTACATATTTTTGGGTGCATTGATTTTCATACTATCCGATTCCTGCATTGCCATTAATAAGTTCGTAACCCCACTACCCCAAGCAGGACTCATCATTATGATTACCTACATTGCGGCTCAGTACTTGATTGTTCGAGGAAGCTTGAAGTTTTTAGTTTTCTTTAGTCCACAGTCGACGGTCCATAGTCCATAGTTTTTTTAGTTAGGAGTTGGTAGATCGTAGTTGGTAGTTTTTTTTGTCGATAGTCAATGGTCCATAGTCCATAGTATCGCAAAGCGGTACAATTAGTTTTTAGTCCATAGCCTAAACCGGTTTGCCTGTTCCCCCTTAAACTACCAATTTTAAACCCTGCGTTAAGCGTTTTGTAATTTGCTTATAATCAGTGATTTATCAATTTGGTAGTTAGAAGTTTTACGTCGCTTGGCGCAACAATAGAACAATGTAACAATGAGCGAAGCGGAGCAATATCAAAAAATCATCGCCTCGCGCAACCATTTAGCCATTTAACAATAAGCCGAAGGCGTAACAATAGAACAATGTAACAATAAGCGAAGCGGAACAATAGAATACTATTTAAACTCCGCCAACACGGTTTCTCCACCTCGAGTCTTATCTCCAATTTTTACTTTGATTTCGGCATCTAGCGGCAAAAAAACATCTACTCGTGAGCCAAAACGAATGAAGCCAAATTCCTCCCCTGAAACGACCTCATCTCCTGGTTTGACATACCACTTGATGCGTCGAGCCATTGCTCCGGCAATTTGTCTAAATAAAACTTCTGCCCCATTTTTTGCTTTGATTACCAGGGTGTTACGTTCGTTTTCGGTACTTGATTTGGGGTGCCAGGCTACCAAGTATTTGCCAGGGTGATATTGTGTATAAGTGACTTGTCCTCCCACTGGATTGCGATTGACATGTACATTGAGTGGAGACATAAAAATGGAAATTTGTCGACGAGCATCTTTCAAATATTCCGATTCAGTTGTTTCTTCTATTACCACCACTTTGCCATCAGCAGGAGCCAATACATAGTTGACATCTTGAGGCGAAGTACGGGTAGGGTTGCGAAAAAATTGCACGATTAATCCGTAGACAATCACTGCTGCGGTAATAAGCAAGTAATGCAGCCAAGGCAAATTTACCAATAAAATGACGGCTACATTGATGCCAGCCAATATGACAAATGAAATCAATAAAATAAAATTACCTTCTTTGTGAAGTCTGAAGGGGAAAATTTTCATAGATGTATTTTTTTTGCAAATAAAAAGGGTATGAACGATACCTCAAAATATTTTACTTAAGAAGAAACGGAGCCAAGGGCAAAGTAAACCGGAGAGATACCATATGACGATTGAGATTGTTGAGTCGATCGCCAATGACAAAGTTATAGCCATACATCAGGCTAAATAGTCCCACCCCAAAACCTATTTCAGGGCGAATGGTACCCGCTTTTTTACCATCTTCGAGGTAAAATCCAGCCTGTAACCCTACTGCAATCAGGGCATTGACCCACGCCCCCGCTTTGACTCCCACCGTATTGCCATTGAGGTAATACTCGCCTCCTAAGCCATAGTGGTAGCTCAAGAAATCTTTCTTAAAACCCTTTGCCCAGCCCAACTCTATCACGCTTTGTGCGCCCTGTTGAAAACCAGCGTAAATGCCCCAGTATTTTCCGGCGTATTTGTCGTCATACTTAAATTTAGTTTGAGGAAGGGCCTTTTCTACATCGTCTTTGTTTTGGCGAGAGAAACCTCGATCCCAAAAATAAGTAATGTGTAGACGTTTGAGTCCCTTGAGCTCAGTAGGTAAGTTTTGAAAACGATTGTGGTTGAGTTCCAGCCACCTTAAGCTATCTAGCTGATTGAATGACGGAGGAAGGCTTCGTAAGCGATTATCGGGCAAAGACAGGATTTGTAAACTTGACATTTGCCCAAAGTTATCGGGGAGCGAACGAATGCAATTATCGCCCAAACGCAATTCTTTGAGGGCTTTCAATTGGGTAATGCCAGGCACTATTTTGCGTTCTTTGTTGCCGAAAAAGTAGAATTTTTCCAGTTTTTTTAGTTGAAATACCGCTTGGGGGATGTGGCGAAATTTGTTTTTAGCCAAATCAAGATGACGGAGGTTTTGTAATTGCTCGAAACCAGCTGGTAAATTTTTGAGCTTGTTTTTGGCCACTTCCAGATATTGCAACTTCTTGAGTTTGACAATATTGGGATGGAGTTCCTTTATTTTGTTTTCGCTCAATATCAGCTTTTTTAGATTTACCAATTGATCTATATTGGCAGGTAACTTGGCGAGCTTTTGTTTTTTTACATCCAGGATAACCACCTTTTCGGGTGCTTTGAAAGCTTCCTCAAACGAATCGTATACCTTCTCCTGATCTCGCGCAGTCAATATACCTTGTGACTGTACCAAGGAGGGCGTAGACATGAGATTGAGAATAAAAAAAACAATGAATGATAAGGTTTGAATGCGTTTATTCACGTTGTATGCTAAAATACTTTCAGGGTTATTTCTAAAAATCAAAGCTAGTAAACTTTTTTGATAAGACCAGAGAATAGACAGGGAGCACACGAAAGTGAGCTAACAAAAAACAAAACCATCAGACAAGTAGGACGAGTCTGATGGTTGAATCAAATATATAAGCGGCTTTCTTATTTTTCAGTTTTATTGAGTTACAACCGGAATGGAGCTAACGAGGGCCATTTCGTTGTTATTATAACGATACTGAAACAGCCCATCTTCCCCTATGAGCAGTAGTAATCCATTTAATGGAATGACATCGTAAGCATTGATATTTGAAAATTCATTGATTTGCTTGAGGTTGACGGGGTCACTATTATCAAATATCTTTAGCCCGGCATGGCCATCACACACAAACAAAAGATCTCCGTCTACCCCCAACCCATAAGGGCCTTGTAAGGTATAAGATCTCTTTAATCTTAAATTTCTAATGTCTGAGATATCTATTACATCCAACTGGTTACTGGCTCCTCCACAAGCGCCTCCGCCTCGTAACGTTACATAGGCATAATTGCCCTGAGCAACTACCGGATCACAGCGGGTCAAGTGTTGCAAACGATCTAACAACTGAGGGTTGGCCGGTTGACTAATGTCATAGGCGTATACGCCAGTGGTAGACCCGATTAATAATTTATCCTGAAAAGGAAAAATGGTTTCTACCCCCCAATCCAGTTGAATGCGTTGACCGGGTTGGGGAGTGGTAGGAGTACTGATGTCAAATACGGATAGGCTTTCGTTTCCCACGGTATAAAGGTGGTTATTGACCACGGTAAATCTGGCCAAAGAGCCTCCCTGACCATTTTGAGCGTTACTATTAGGAGCCAGATCTCCTTGTTCGTTTTGGCAACTGCTGAGTAAATAAATGGCCCAGCAAAAAGCCAGTGCAATATTGGCGTATTGAAGCGTTTGTATGATTCGTTTCATGATCTTAAAAATTTTAGAGTGCTCACTTATTTATTTTCCCATCCGGCAAAAATGGCGTCATCTTTTTCTAAAGGTACCTGGTACCCGTCGGGAGAAGTAGCCCAGTTGTCAGGAAAAACGCGCTCGTTGCGGTGGGTAATCTGCAGTTGATTGAGATTGGCAATGTTGATAGAAACCAAATCTACTCCATTGTCTGCATACAACGTATTGTTTTTGATGGCAAGGTCTATGTTGCCTGGAATATTGATAAAACCAATGTTTTTGGGAGAACTGGGATCCGCATTGTTGATGATGTGAATGCCTTGGTATTTTTCATTGATATACAAAAACTGGCCAAAAACGTAAATCTTTCCTGGTTGTACCAAATCCTTGGGGGCTTCCATTTTAATGGCTTGGTTCATTTCAGTGCGGGACAAATAAGTAGCCCGATAGGCTGAACTTTCGGCTGGGTCCACTGGCCCTTGGTAAAATAGCAAGGCTGAGCTTCCCATAAAGATGAGAAAGAGGGTGAGATGGAGTAGTAATTTTTTTTTCATTGCAAATACATTTTAATGGTTTGATACCTTGATAAATATGATGTTTGTTTACCCAGTACGTGCGCTGGAGTGGGTTTATGACAATAGGAGGGTAGTTTTTTTAGTTGGTAGACCGTAGTTAGGAGTTCGGAGTCAGTAGTTGGTAGCGATTAAGCGAAAAATGTAAAACGTAAAATGAGCGAAGCCGAAGGAACTAACAATAGAATAAATCATCGCC
Organism: uncultured Cytophagaceae bacterium; assembly: GCA_937899305.1. GTDB lineage: Bacteria > Bacteroidota > Bacteroidia > Cytophagales > Microscillaceae > Microscilla. Next base: position 1,961 of record CALDJV010000029.1, on the reverse strand, counting down.
TCGCGCAACCATTTAACAATGAGCGAAGCGGAACAATAGAACAATTAGCGCAGCGAAAAAACCAACTCAAGGATTCAACCACTGCTGAGCTTCTTCGTAGGTATCAAACGATTCGATGGTAGGGCCATATGCTTTGATGTCTTCCAACATTTGATCTAGGGATAGTTGGACATGGGCGTTCTTACTAATCACCAAGGCAATGTATTTGACATTACCAATGAGTAAATGAGGGGTGACTTGCGTGTTGAACCAAGCCTGAACCTCTGGCAAAATAGGGAAGTTTAAGTCAAGCGTATGGAGCAAGAGCTTAAATGGCCGATGGTTTTTTACCAAGGCATCAAAATCTTGAAATTCATCAAGCAAGCTAGTAGAGTCAAGGTTTTCACTGTCAGCGTTCCAGATTTGGGTCAGGGTTTCATTGCGTTGCTGATAGCAAATGGTTTGAGTAGGAGTAGTACGACAATCCACTACTTTGCCAGTGAGCCATTGACTGGCCTCGCTAGAGTGGTTGAACAATTGGATGTTTTCACCCTCAACTAAATTGTTTTCTTCCAGGGTTTGCTCCAAAGCATACTGAGCCAATGGGCTTTCACTCTTGACAATGGCAATTTTGAAAGCGGCTTTACGGCTGAATTGTGATAAAATATGTTGACTGTGCCATTGTTGTAAATCAGGCGAAACCGGGTATTGAAAATGACGGGCGTCTATCAGTAGTTGATCGTATTGATGAGCCAGTGGAGTGAGCACCTCGAGTGCTTTGAGGTATTCTTCCTTGTAAATATCATCATTGAGATCATCACTGGTTTGATTCCATATTTCTACCAGAAGTGATTGGTCAGGAAACAAAACAAAAGTCTGGTAAAGGCTACGGTAAACTTCTCTCATAGCATTCTAGGAAGGTTTATTTTCTGTTTTACCTGCAATCAACAAGGTACCTACAAGCGCTACCATCAACAAAACTGCAATTACTTCAAATACCAATACATATTGAGTCATTAACTGGATACCCAGCCCTTGTACGGTGGTTTGCTTGATGACTTCTTGATTTTGGGTCGCATTTTTTATCCATCCAATTTCACTGACATTGGCTTTTTGGATGGCATACGCAAAAATAGTCATTAAACCCAAACCTACTGCTAAGCCCAACCCTGCATTTTGCATCTTGGTTTTGGGTTGTAGGTCAGTTTTGGCGGCATCTTCGAAAGGATTGCTAAAGCGAATACTCAAGTTTTGAGGAGGGCGGTTGGTCAGCATGATGCCAAACAGCATGAGTACCAACACTCCACCTACATAGATGATGATTTGGGTAATGGCCAAAAAATCGGCTCCTGCGAAAACAAATAAGGCCGCTACGCCCAATAAAATGAGTAATAAGGCAAAAGCCGCATACAACACTTTGTGGGTTCCTATCAATACCAGTGTAGATAACCCAACAATAGTTACAAATCCGAAAAATATAATTTCAAACACCATAGGTACGATCCTTTAAATAAATGATTACTATGATTCTCCCTCATCATTGGGTTTAGGTTTTTTGAATACTGGCCTCACTCTTTTTGGTTTGGCTTTATTCATTGGTTTTTCCTCTGGTTTATTCTGATCATCTTCTTCAGTAGTTGCTTTTTTAATTACTGGTCTAGGCCGTTTCGGCTTAGCTTCGTTAGTAATTCCAGAGGTCGTTTCGGTTTTTTCTTCTGGCTTTTCGGCTTCCTCGACAGCAGGTTTTTTAAATACTGGTCTAGGCCGTTTCGGCTTGGTCTTGGCCTCGTTTGTCGTTTCAGGAGTCGTTTCGGTTTTTTCTTCCAGCTTTTCGGCTTTCTCAGTCGTAGGTTTTTTAAACACAGGTCTTGCCCTTTTCGGCTTAGCTTCGTTGGCCGTTTTAGGGGGCGTTTCAGTTTTTTCTTCCGGCTTTTCGGCTTCCTCGACAGCAGGTTTTTTAAATACTGGTCTAGGCCGTTTCG
>CALDJV010000028.1 GCA_937899305.1 uncultured Cytophagaceae bacterium | reverse complement strand
GTTTTTAAATTACACGTGCGGAAAGTCGGTTTTAAAAAAGAAGACGAAGAAATATTTGATTACAACCTGGTGGGCTTACACATTTTCGAAACCCCTTGGGTAGGTTTATTTCCATTGATTGGGGGAAATTATACTCAAGAAAAAGCAGACAGTGAAACCAAATCGGCCTTTGGTTTGGTGATAGGAGCAGGTATACACCGAAACTTCAATCGTTTTAGTGTGGCTATAGAATATTCCAGAGTATTTAGCGAGCTACCCGATGAGTTTATCACCTTTGGAGTGATGTTTAACATTAGATAACTTGAGCTGCGTAAATTTCGAGTTACTAAACAATCCAGATTATCAAGGATAAAATGCAGACTCTTTTTTATATTTGAGCGAGTTTTATCAGCATTCTCCTCATAATGAACAAAGACGCATTATTGCAATACATTGCTTCTTATATACAACTAGACCCTAAAGAAGAAGAGACACTGCTCACCAAGGTAAAGTTTCGTCAATACCTCAAGAATCAGTTTTTGGTGCAAGCAGGGGACATCAATAAATATAGCAATTTTATACTTAAAGGATGTGCAAAAGCATTTCACCTTGATGAGAATGGACAGCAACACATTAGAGATTTTGCCATTGAAAATTGGTGGACAGGAGACCTTGGAAGTTTTTTGAGCCAGGAACCAGGCCAATATTATGTACAGTGTATTGAAGATTGCCAAATTGCTCAAATTTCATACGATGATATGGAAGTATTGTATGGATTGATTCCTAAAATGGAGCGCTTTTTTAGAATCATTATTCAAAAAGCGTATGTTGTTTCTCAAAAAAGAATTACCCAATACCAAAGTCTTACCGCGATAGAAAAATACCGACGTTTTAAAAATGAATATCCCAAATTTGTTGAGCGGATTCCTCAGTATTTGATCGCCTCTTATCTTGGAATAACTCCTGAGTTTTTGAGTAGTATTAGAAAACAAATCGCCAATAATGATTAAATGACCCTATCTACTGTTTTACCCCTGATTTATTTAGGCTACCTTCTTAAACTACCTTAAGCTTATTTCTTAAGCTATCTTAATTTTTGGAAGTAATGGTTGCTTTATCTTTGTATGAAAGTAATGATAATTTCTGCGTAAAAAGATAGATGAATCATCTACCCAGAAATACCAACCCTCGAGAAATGCCTAAATTTTAAGCCCAATATTTTTACAGTTTTTTTGAACGACTAATTGATTTTATCAGCTTTATTGCTCTGATACAATAGAAGGTTTGGTAAAGTAATTTTAAACTTGATAATCAACTTTGAACTTGTAAGAGTAAATGGTAGTTTGGGTAGAGGTATAAAAACCAAGAATTATTTTCAAACAATAAAATTATGCAAACCAAACTGGAACTGTGTTCTTTTGAAGAACTACAGGATAGAACACCCACCCACAAAATAGTCAATGATTTAGATTTAGTAGTCGTAAGATATGACAATGATGCTTCGGTATTGTACGGACGTTGCCTACACCGAGGAGCTTTGTTATCTGATGGATTCATTGATGGAGATAACCTGATTTGTGGAGTACACAATTGGGATTACCGCTATGATACTGGCGTAAGTGAGTACAACAATAACGAAGTTTTGCACAAATTTACCTCGGTAATAGAAGGCGGTAAATTATATGTAGACGAAGCCGAAATCAATGCGTATTTAACTGAACACCCTCAACCATTTAACCGGGACGAGTATTTGGGCGCTTATGCCGATACCCACCCCGAATCTACCGAGCCTTACACGGGCTATATAAAAGAATTGGCCAAAAATGGGTTGAAAAACTATGGGCACCACGGCCCGTCGGAAGCCATGGGGGTAGACCGTAACACCCTGCCTAAATGGGAAAGCATTCAGTTTTTGCCTGCCCAATTAGCCGCTCGCCCTTTGTTAGACGAAGAAGCAGTAAATACCCAAGTGGTGATTGGGGCCAAAGCCAAAAAACCATTGGTATTAGACATTCCCATATTTGTGTCAGATATGAGTTTTGGAGCACTATCGCGTGAAGCCAAAATAGCCCTTTCTAAAGGTGCCGAAATGGCTGGTACGGGCATTTGTAGTGGAGAAGGAGGCATGCTGCCCCAGGAACAAGAAAATAACTCTAGGTATTTTTATGAATTGGCCTCTGGCAAGTTTGGTTTTTCTTGGGACAAAGTCCAAAAATCTCAAGCTTTTCACTTCAAAGCGGGCCAAGGCGCCAAAACTGGTACTGGAGGACACCTACCAGGAGATAAGGTAACCAAAGAGATTGCCGAAGTAAGAGGATTACAAGAGGGGGAAACTGCCATTTCTCCGGCGGCTTTTCCAGACCTGTTTACTGCTGAGGATTTCAAGAAGTTTGCCAATGAAATACGCGAAAAAACCGGGGGTATACCAGTGGGATTTAAAATGGCGGCCAGCCATATAGAAGCCGACATAGATTTTGCCCTCAAAGTAGGGGTTGATTACATCATTTTGGATGGTCGTGGAGGAGGAACCGGGTCTGCTCCCACCATTTTGCGCAATAATATCAACGTACCTACCATTCCAGCGCTGGCACGGGCACGTCGTCATTTAGACAAAGTAGGCGCCAAAGATGTCACCTTGATCATTACAGGAGGGCTTCGCGTAGCCGAAGATTTTGCCAAAGCCATGATGCTGGGGGCCGATGCCGTTGCGGTATCCAATTCGGCGCTGCAGGCCATTGGTTGCTTGGGAATGCGGGCTTGTAATACCAACAATTGCCCCGTGGGGATTGCCACTCAAAAAGAAACTTTGCGCAGTCGTTTGATCATTCAGTCTTCGGCCAAGCAATTACACAACTATTTTGATGCGACCAAAGAACTTATGAAAGTAGTAGCCCGTGCTTGTGGACACGACCACGTAAACAAGTTCAATTTCAACGACTTATCTACCCTAGATTATCAAATACACCAACTTACTGGAATACAATATGCAGGTATATAACCAAACCGATCGTTTGTTACATTGGCTTTGTCAACCCATTGCCAAAGCGGGGCGCTCATTTGCCCCACCTCAGGACGATGACAGCCATATGAACTTGTACTTTGATGCCTTGGGTGAACGCTTGGTAGGCCGCTGGATAAACCTGGGACAAGAGCGGGTTCTATTGACCCTTAAGCTGCATACGTTGGAGTTTGAATGGGTCAGCGACGATTTCCAGGTATTGGCTGCTTGTACATCGGTGGGCAAAACCGTGGAGCAACTGGAGGATACTTTAGCAGCGCATGCCAAGGGGCTTGGACTTAATGTAGAAGGGTACAAGGCCCCCATGAATTATGACATGCCTACATATGACTTTGCGCAAGACCCCATACAAGTAATAGAAGAGGAGGCCATCCAACACTGGATGCACTATCGCAGATTGGCCAACGATGCCTGTACTTGGGTACTGGGCTATTGGCAAATATTGGGAGACATTAGAATCTGGCCCCATCATTTCGATACGGGTATTTTTGTATATCCTACCGAAGAAATGGGGGTTGGTTTTGGTTGGGCTATGCAAGATCAAATGAGCGAAGATCCTTATTTTTACATGGCTGGTTATCCCAAACAAGGAAGCTTAGACTATACCCAGGTGCCCACTTTACCCAAGGGTGCTTGGCGCATTCATGAAGAATGGAGTGGGGCTACTTTGCCTTGTACTGAGATTGAAAGCGCTGAAAATCAGGGGCAAACTAAAGATCAAGTAATCAGTGATTTTTTGCGTACGCCCCTAAAATGGTATTTGAGCCATTAGCTAGCCGTATTGAGTCCTAATTTTTTAGTACCTAAAACACATCAATGGTGATGACGATTTACTTCGTGGGACACGGTCATCCCGAACACAGTTGAGGGATCTGGTTCGTTCACCAGATGTTTCGGCAAGCTCAACATGACCGAGTACCTACATTCAGTGCTTTGTAATAAGCTAGTAATCAACGATTTATATAAGTACGTCATCAGTAACAGGATATGACACGACTTATAAACGATGATCTGTTTTAGAATAACAACCATCATGAAAGCATTCTCGGTTTTGGTCGGGAATGCTTTTTTTAATTTTTTGTTATCGGTATGTAAAAAGGAATTTTTAGGACAAGTGGCTAGTTTAAAGTACGGAAGCCAAGCAGGCGTTATATTTTTATACAATCTCTAAACTAGAAGTCGTTTATGGAATTTACCGGAATCATTACCAAAGAAAGTAAACAAGGTTTTGACGAAACTTACCAAAAGCTCAAAAGCATCATTGATAACAACCCCAACCTCAATATTATGCTCGAGCTAGACCACCAGGCCAATGCTGCCAAGAATGGATTGGACTTACGGCCGACCCGGATCATCGTATTTGGCAACCCAAAACTAGGAACCCCCTTGATGCAAAATGCCCAGACCATAGGGTTGGATTTGCCCCAAAAAATATTGGTACACCAAGATGCCGATGGAAAGGTGCAGGTGTCTTACAATGATCCCGCATATCTTAAAGAACGCCATGGCCTGACCGAAAGCGAAGAAGTATTGTCAAAAGTAGCTGGTGCTTTAGATAAAATTACCAGTGTGGCTACAGAGTAGCATCAAAATAGGATCTAAGTGGCTATATGGCTTTGCGATGCGCAACCATACAGCCATTGAACCAATTACAACGCCTTGAGCAAACCCAATAACTTGATTTCATTGAGCAAAAAACGCAACTCCAACAATGCCATCTCCAGGCATTCGGCGGTACGCGGTAAATCTTGTGCTTGGTAATAATCTAATGGTTGGTGGGCATTGAGGGCAAAAGCCTCCAAACGGGCCTGAAAAGCTTGTTCGAGCAAATCTACATCGATAGTAGTAGCCGCCTCGCTTTGGGTGCTAAGGTTTATTGTGCTAACTTGCATGTCAGTTAAATTTAGTTTTAACAAGGCCCTTGAGGTAAACCGCCAAGTTTAGAACCTCCTGGGCCATCTTTTCACCTGAAAAGACATAACAAATATAGTAAAATTGGTATGAAATAAAAATCATTTCATACTATTTCTTTGCTTGGATTCCATAAATTATTTCAAAGTCAGCGTATTCGTTCATGACTCGCATCATCCGTTTGTGTGATACATTCACCCCCTCTTTATAATATTCATATTTGGTAGTTTTTACCTTGTTTTTTTCTGCTGGAGATAAGTTAGGGTAAATATGCTCTAGAAAATACTCGAAAGCTTGTTCTATGGTGGAGAAATGGTGCATGGGCTCTGTTTTTTTAGATCCAGACTCCAGACCTGACAGGTTTCAGAAACCTGTCAGATCCAAAGCACTGGCATGAACGAATACAAATATACGATTTTTACATTTTTAAAATTGACCAAAACCCAAACCATAAAAAAAACCTGATCACACAGCGATCAGGTTTTTTTATGGTTTGTTTTAGTTTATTGTATGTACATTTAGTCCTCAGTTTGGTCATCCCACCATACCCCGGCCGTTACCGTAGTAGTAGGCACATTAACCGCGTTGTTACTCAATTCGCCAGTAGGGTAGGGGAATCTTCGGGGAGCAGGACCCACCGTATTGGTCAAAGTAGGGATGCCCGTACGACGGTAATCGTTGTAAGCCTCAATGGGCTGGAACAACCAAAACGAAATGTATTTTTGAGTCATGATTTCATTCTGGGTCACGTTTGTGGGAGATACCACCGCTTGAGCCAAGTAAGTTGTAATATCAGCTGCATCTACCCCTTGGCGGGCCATTGTAGCCGTCACCGCCTCTTGATAAGCCGTATTGGCTGCCGACTGATTCCCCAACCTTAGTTGCGCCTCGGCTTCAATGAATTTTACCTCATCAAAAGTAACCAATTGCAATGGAGAAGTAGCGCTCAATACATTGCTGGAAGCCCGAGAATACAACAGCGCCGATTGGTCGTTTTGAGATGCACCATTGGGAGCATATGACTTTCCACCTGCGGGAATATCGGCTACAAACAATGCCAAACGCGGGTCATTTAAACCCGTTAATAAATCACCAAAAGTTTGACTAACCGCGTGGTGGCTTCGGTCATTCAACTCTTGAAACCAAGGGTGTTGACCAGTAGCATCGGTGGTAAATTTATTGAAAATACAGCTTTCACTAGCATTGGCATAAGCATTCTGGGTAGCTTGCAAAGCACTGGTAGCCGAACCTGTAGGGTCTACTTTGCTGAGGCGGTTATAAAAACGAGCCTTCAATGCCCAAGCAGTTTTGGTCCATTTGGCCACATCTCCGCCATAAATCATGTCGTCTCCGGTAGGCGTAGCTGTAGAAGTCTTGGCCAAGTCTGCAATGGCTTCATCCAAAATGGTTTGCAAAGCGGTGTAAATATCCTGTTGGTTATCGTACTGAGGTGTTCTGTTATCAACCCCTTTCAAAGCCTCACTATAAGGAATTCTTCCCCATAAGTCAGTAGCAATTCCTAAGTTATAAGCCTTCATTACCTTGGCAATACCCGAATAATGAAAATTCCCTTTTTCATTGGCTTGCTTAATCAATACCTCAATATCAGCCAGTACCCCAGCATAAAGCGTATTCCAAGAGTTGTTGCCAATGGTAGCATTGATTCCAGTACGCTTATCTGCTTGTTCCAGCTGACCATGTACTCCAGTAGTATGCTCTACAAAAACAGAGCTGTACCAGGCCAAATCAGTACCCGAAACCGCAAAAGAAGTAGTCGTGATAATATTTGTCAAGAGCATATTATCGGGTACTGATGTAGGGCTATTGGGGTTGGTATCTATTTTGTCCAGCACATCATCGGTACACGCTGAGGTACAGGCCAATAGTACCACGAATATATATATAAATGCTTTTTTCATTTGTATACTATGATTCATAAAAGGAAGCACCCTTTGGCTAGTGAATAGCTTCTTACAAGGTATAATTTAAGAATGATGCTTCCTTTTTTAGTTAAAAATTGATCTGTGATTAGAAAGTGGATTTTAGACTAACCCCGTAGCTTTTGGTCTGTGGCAACGATACATACTCTAGTCCTTGACCATTCACTGCGCCACCCAAGTTGGTTTCGGGGTCAAATCCTGGATAATCGGTAAACAAGAGTAGGTTACGACCAATGGCCGAAAGCGAAAGACTGTTCAATCGGAGAGATTTTAGCCATCTTTTTGGGAACTGATAAGTAAGCGATACTTCTCTCAATCTTACAAATCCAGCATCAAAAACGTGGGCCTCATCAATGCTCGATAATACCCGCTGCCAGTAAGTTTGATTACGGGCAATCTGGATGTTGTTGGTAGGTAAATTGCTGTATACTGGGTTGCCGTTGCCGTCTACTTCACCATTCCATACTACCGCATTAGGAATGACATGATTTACCGACTCGCGGTCTAGGGTTTCGTCAGTTTGTCCATAAAGACGTGCCAAACGAGTGTTTCCAGAGTAAGCCTGTCCACCTTTTCTCCAATCTACCTGAGCCATCAAAGTAAATCCTTTGAAAGAAAAACTATTGGTAAACCCAATGGTAAAGTCAGGCTGTACTTGTCCAATTACTTTAGGGTTAGGATCTTCCAAAGGCATACCATAAGTTGCACTGTTGGCATCACCATTTACCACAATTCGGCCTTGGTCATCGCGCTGATAGCCCACTCCAAATATAGCTGGGTAAGTACTACCCGCAAAAGCACGAGAGCTAGGCGTAGTAAAACCAGCCAAGAAAATGTTTGCTACCCCATCTTCCAAACGAAGTACTCGGTTGGCAAATGAAGTAAAGTTCATTCCAAAGTTCCAGTTAAAACCATCTGGTTTGGCTGACTTAATGAGTTGGGCATTGATGGTCAATTCATGACCTTTGGTTTCTACCTCACCAGCATTACGGACTTCACTGATAAATCCAGTAGAAGCAGGTAAAGGCACATTAAATATCTGATCAGAGGTATTGTTGATGTAGAAACTATAATCTACCGAAATGCGATTGTTCAAGAAAGCAAGCTCGGCCCCCAACTCATAAGATACCGTATTTTGTGGTCTTAGGTTAGTACTGCGAATAGTGTTATCTTGGGTAAATCCAATTTGTCCATTGAAAGGATACGCGATATCATCGGTAATAAAACCACTACCAGGTGTTCCTTGTACAAAAATATTGGTAGTGGAGTAAGGAACAGTTCCCTGACCAACTTGCGCATAGTTTACGCGAATTTTACCAAATGTCAAGATATTTTGTGGAAGCTGAAAAGTTTCGGTAAATGCCCAACTTAAGCCCACTGATGGGTAAAAGAAAGTACGGTTGCCTCTAGCTAAGAAAGAAACATAATCTTGACGACCAGAAGCGGTTAAGAATAAAGTGTTTCTCCAAGCAAGTTCGAAATTAGCAAAGAAACCAACTACTCGCTGAGCAGTACGAGTTTCAGTAGTGTTTTGGTTACTGGTGTTAGACAGGTTATGGAATCCGCCAATGGTAATGCCTGTACCTACTACATTCAAGTATTGAGTACGGATGTCATACATTTCGTTTCCTAACAACAAAGAGGCACTAAAGTCATCACCGAAGTTTTTATTTAAGTTAAGACTCAAGTTAGAGTTGATTTGGCTACGAGTAAAAGTATAATCCCGGATTTGACCACCAGAAGGAGTAGCGGTACGTCCACCCGTAAAACCAGAACCCAATTCGTAGACCTCTTTACCCCCTGTTACGTAGAAATCATTCCCCAAACGGTAGTTGACTGTCAACCACTTAAAGGGTTGATAATTCAATTTGATGTTACCAAAAGTACGACGGTTGGTTTCGTTAAACTTATTATTGGCCAACGACCAACGAGGGTTGTCCATGGCTCCACGATAATGAATTTGCTTGTATGGATTGGCCTCATCAGCAAAAGGAGTGCCCCATAAATCATAAGAACTAGGCGCCCAGTAAGTAGTAAACAAAGGGTTAGATAAGTTACTACCCCCTGCGATTTTATCAATCAATAGGTCAGAGTAGTTGACCGAACCTTCTACTTTTAGCTTAGAGGTCAATTGATATCCCCCGGCTATTTTTGCATTCAAGCGACGCATCCCCGTAGTAGGAATGATACCGTCTTGAGTCGTATAACCAAATCCAACTGCATAGTTCCCTTTGTTAGTCACTCCAGAAGCAGTCAATCCTACATTGTAGGTTCCCCCGGTCTGAAACAGTGGACTGATGTTGTCATAGGACTGCCCGGTTACTTCTTGCCCTACATTATTAGTGTAAGTGCCATTCCCGGTAGCATTAGGGTTTACATTGGGGTCTCCCAAATCAGAAATGCGTGGCCCCCACGACAAAGAGGTACCAGGGTTGAATGTTCCGTTACTACCTTGTGAATATACCGTTTGGGGTTTGGGAAGCCGAGTGACCTGATCCCAGGTATAACCCATATTCAGTGAAATATTGGTTCGGCCTTTTTCTGCGTTTTTCCCACTTTTGGTAGTAATCAACACCACCCCGTTAGAAGCCCGCAAGCCATACAATGCTGATGCTGCGCCCCCTTTCAATACACTGATAGATTCAATGTCGTTAGGGTCAATGTCCAGCGAGCGGCTAGATGCATCTGTTCCACTTACGCCACCGCCAAAATCAGAACCACTAGAAACTGGCACCCCATCTATCACAAATAGAGGTTGGTTTGACCCAGTCAACGAAGAGCTTCCCCGAATGGTAATCAGTGACGAAGCCCCCGGCATTCCACTAGATTGGCGAAGTTGCACCCCAGCTACCTTCCCTTGCAAAGCGGTAGATAAATTGGGGTTACTTACTGCCGTAATGGCATCTGATTTGACTTCTTGAACCGCGTAACTCAGCGCTTTTTTCTCTTTTTTGATACCAAAAGCGGTAACCACTACTTGCTCGAGTGCTGCCCCGTCTAGCAGGGTTACATCAATGATGGTTTGAGCGTTTACGGGTACTTCTTGGGTCTTCATTCCTACAAACGAATATACCAAAGTAGCACTAGAGGGGACATTGTCGATACTATAAGTACCGTCGTTTTTGGTGGAGGTTCCCTGAGTAGTGCCTTTAATCAAAACAGTTACGCCAGGTAATCCATTACCATCTTTGTCTTTTACTGTACCAGACACGGAGGTCGTTTGAGAAAAGACATAGGTCGTCAGCCCCACCAATAAAAGAAAGGTGAGTAAAAGTTCCCTTTTCATTAATAAATTACTTATTTT
>CALDJV010000027.1 GCA_937899305.1 uncultured Cytophagaceae bacterium | reverse complement strand
TTTTTACTTTCTATAAACTTTCGCTTTGGGCGATGATGGTGTACAGGTATTTTTTATATCAGGAGCTTCCTATAAAAAAGGAGTCACCCTACTATAAGACAAACCTCACAAACGATGAAAATTTGATCAATCGTTTGATAAGGCAAAAGGGTTATCTTGACCAATAGATTGTGAGAAAGAGGCTACCTCGGTATTCCAAACAGTTCCAAGACTACTTCAGGGTTATTTTCCCTTTTAAGCTTGCGTTCCAACCTTTTGGTATTTTGTTTTCTGAGCTCCTGCATTTTTTGGTAGAGCATGTCCAGCGTTTTTTGGTGGGCTTGAGTATTTGCACACTCCAAATCGGTTTCTATGCTTTTCAAAATCGAGGGAATGAGCAATTCTTGATAAGCCTGAGTCACCCTTTTTTTAATCTGATCATCCATAATGGTAGACGTAAAAGGATTCCACACTTGCTCGGTGTATAGCTTTTGAATCTTGGCCCAACGATCGGGTAGTTGAGCAAGACTGGTGACCAATGCTTTCAAATTTTGCAGACAAAGGATTAAAGCACGGACCTGAGTTGGTTTTGAAGCCAAATCCTTGTTGCTAGAGTACGAGCGTAGTTTTGTATTAGAAATTTGTCGGAGTTTCTGAATGGTAGACTGATACCTGGCAGGTAATTGCTGCTCGATGGTGTCTATCAGCTGATCTAGTTCATTTACCCGAACGAGCAATGTGGCTTCCAGTTCACTTAATTCTTGCTGTATTTTTTTATCTCTGAGTTCCTTGTTTAAGTTCTCGGCAATGGCATCGATGCACGATAGTAAATAACTTGAAAAGGATGCCAAATACGCGAACCCCGATTGATTTGATTGAATTAATTCGGGGTGAGGGCCAGTGAATATTCTTGTTTTCGAACCATTAGAACCAGGGTAAACCACTTTGATGCCGGGTAAAAACTTGCGATCAAGGCCCAACTGTTGTTGCATATCATTACGTGGCCAAAAATCAAGCATTCCTTTGCGGTCATAGGTTACTACTTTCGCGATGGCTGAGAGACGTTTTTGGGTGATTGTTCGAATCGTAGACAGTAAAAATAGCACCTCTTCATTGGCATACTTTAGCAGGTTGAGCTTGGTGTGGTTGAGGAGTGCTTGACTGGTAGCAACAATTTTTTGATAATTTGACTTCAGTTTTACTACTGCTTTCTTTTCGCCTGAATTTAACGGGTAATGGGCTACTTTTACCCGTAACAAAGGCATAGAAGTTTGGGCAAGCGGTTTAAAATTTCTGAAAATGTTGGCCACACTTTCGTTGTACAAAGCATGCATTTTGATCAAAGTTGGTATTTGCCCTCCCATTTTGGCGTAAGCACTACTATCGTACAGGTTTTGGAGGCCAAGGATTTGTAAGTAACGATGATCCAGATGAATGACCTTTGATCTTTGAATTTTACCTTTGTATACTTCTAAAGTCTTTATTTGCTGGTTGTTCCCAATTAAAATCTGTTCTAGTTGCCCGTTTCTAAACTGCCACTGCTCGACCTTTTCTGGCACTTCCCAAAAATTGAGTTCCCAAACATCATGAGCAAAGCCATTTTTTAGAAAACGACCCAGTAAAGTATGTTCGTTATCTTTGATGCTCAGGATGCCAACTGGTATACCTTCTTTAAAGTTGAGTTTGCTCTCGAGAAGCGTTTTTTGAGGAGTAGACTCCACTAACTTTTGAACATGATGAGTCCATTCTCCTTGTGCTTTTCCTGCTTGCCAACGAATCGTAGCAGTGTGATAAATACCACTCACTTTATGTTGTAAGTGCTGATTGATAAATTGTGGGTGACGATCTACGACAAACTTCCCAAATTTGAATTGCCATTGATCGTCGGGCACTCCTTGGTTACAAACCCCCTCTACCGAGAGATAATGTTTTAAGCCAGCAATGATAGAATCAGCCGTGAAATGGTTCAAAGACAGTTTTCCATTCAATAAGGTGTCGTCCTTGACGAGATCGTACGCATATTGCGCGTTTACGTGAAGCTTCCCCAGGCGTATTGATCCAGTGAAGCGCGGTTGGGTTTGCCCAAGCAATGGGACATACAAAAGTACCCCCGCAAAAAGGGCCCACAGAAAACGTGGTGTAAAAAAGATCATATTTAATAAGCAATTGTGTTGTAAAATAAACTATACTTCTTGGCATTGGTATCTTGGAAATATTAAAAAGGGTATTTCCTAACAATCAACACCATTCTAAAAACAGCGTGGTTTTATTCAATTCATAAACAAGGTGACGTTTTCGGTGATGGGCAAGCCAAACGAGGATATCTTTTTTAGAAACAAAGACACGCTCATCAACGAGTCGTAACCGCGTTTATCCAGTAAAAAAAGTTAGAAATTTGTTCGTATGAGGTTGATGCCTAATGATCTATATAATAATGAGGTCGTTCGTAGGAATGGTATTGCTTTAAATATTGTGGTGATTGTTTTTCTTTATAATATAAGTTACTTGCGATTGATTGACTTATAAGATGTAGTGGTTATATGTGCCAAAAGAACTAAAAAACCAGGGTAAAACAAAACATCCCAAAAGCATTCCGTCAACTTGTATGAAACAAGCCGGTATGATTTAAAAATTTATTGGAAAGTTTGTAGTTAATCAATATGCTTTCTGTGAGGCATGCATTGAGAGAATTCTGTAATAGTTTAGATTTCTGAAATCAAGTCACATGATTGAGCTAAGTTTGTTACTGGGGTGTAAAATTAGGGTTATATAAATTAGTCTATTGCTCACCTTCTTTTAGGTCTTATTTTTCAGGAAAATACCATCGTTTTTGAAGCTGGATTTTACTGGTTTAAGTTTCCGAACTTAAATCACACGATAAGAATAAGTTTGCAACATATTTCATTTTGTAAAAATGACTTTACAACTCGAAAAGAGGCTATTATTGATGTTTTCAGAGTATGGGTTAAGTCATTTTTTCGTTTTTATCAAAACGAGTTCAGTTGCAAACCAGACACTATCTAGAGGCATCAGTTCGGAAACTAATGCCATCGCTAATCTAAGTTTTACCCACCAGATAAAACCTACCTAAACCGAAGGTGGTAACAAATGTTTGAGTCCTCGCCAGAGTTGAATTTCATTATTCAAGTGAATGGCATCCTGCGAAATCGTTTTGAGTTTTTCGGAGAGCGTTTGGGTATGTACCGAAGCTTTATACAGCGTAAGTACTTCCTCAGTATCGAGCCAAAGCTTTTCCAAACGAGCCTGCAAACTTTGTTGCATCAGCCCCAAAGTAGTGTGATTGAATACCTGTTCGGGCAACAATGGTTGACGCCCCGCGTTTTTTTGAGTATCTTGCATAATGTAGATATTTTGTATGTTTACAAAAGCCTCGGGGCAAGGGTTTGGCGACACTACCTCGGGGCTATACTTTTACCTAAAAGTACGCTCAAATATATAAAAATAGTCGCAATAAATAAAACTTGCCGACTTTTTATTCCTCTTTTTTTTCCCACTCAAAACGATGTACATTTTGGTAAGTGCCATAAGTGTTGAGCACCCGCCGAATGCGATTGGCCGATACATTGACATCCCGCTTGTAAAAAGTATATTTTACATCCTTCAATTTTCTTTTTTCTTCGGTGGGTAAGTGGGGGTATACATTTTCAAAAAACCAATCGAGGGCTTCGGGCAAAGTATCAAACTCGGGCATATGGGGTATTTTTAGGGTAAAGTTAAAGAATTTAAAGCACCAAGGAATGATTCGCGCCCGCTTTTTGGTAGTTTTGGGGTAAATTACAAATAAAATCACTTCTAAACTCTAACAATATGAATCATGAACCCGATCCCAAAGTAATACGCGAAGCAATCCTGGAAGTAGTAGACAACCAACTTCGTGACAATACCCCTCCTGAGACAAGAAAAACCTTGAACAGATTGATGAAAGAGGGATGGAGTAAATCAGACGCCCGAATGCTCATTGCCCAATGTGTAAGCGTGGAAATATTCAATGTGATGAAGTACAATCAACCGTTTGACGAGGCGCGTTACAAAGCCAATTTGGCCAAACTACCCGAAGAACCATTTTCAGACGAAGGCTAAGTCAAACCTTTGGGCTAGATTGTTATGCCAAGCCGTTGGGTGAAACCTTTATAATGAGGGCATAGCAGAATAATATGATCTCGAAACGCGGTGAATTTTACCAAAATTGAGATTTTGTAGAACAATTACTTTATGGTATATAATTTTACGGAGAACCTGATTCATTCTAAGTGAGTCAGGTTTTTTAGTGTTTGGCCAAATAATAATTGGTTTTTATGTCTTAAAACGATGATATGCCAGAGAAAATTAGGTTTTATATTGCTTGGTATTGACTTTCTAAAATTGTACTATAGCCATATCAATACACTTATAAGGGTTTTGATTTACTCTTTTGAACCCTTTTTTAACCCAATTTTGTTCTATTATTAAACTTCTGAAAAACATGAATCCAGAAAATCTTACCGCTGAAGAAAAAGAAAAGTTAGCTAAAATTACCGAAGAAAACTTTTGGCAGATTGCTAAACAAGTGCAAAATGATGTAAAAGCTTTGCACGATCGAGATGCAGAGGCCCCTTCGGATGAGAATCAATAAAACAAAGGAGCAGTTATCATGAAAAATACCCTGATTTTAGGAGCAACTACCAACCCTACCCGATATGCCTACCTGGCTGCCGAAAGACTTACTGGCTATGGCCACGATATATTTCCGGTAGGTATCAAAAAAGGAGAGGTATTTGGGAAAACAATTGTAAACGATCAACACACCATGGCGGGCATAGATACGATTACCTTGTATATAGGGCCTCGTCATCAAGCCGAGTGGTACGATTACATCGTAAAAACCAAACCCAAACGTTTGATCTTCAATCCGGGTACCGAAAACACCGAACTTGCGCAACTGGCTAAAGACCACGGCATAGAGCCCGTTTTTGCTTGTACGTTGGTGATGTTATCTACTGGACAATACTAATAATAAGTATACTTTGAACGATCAATTGCCAGTGTGGGTACACACGAGCGATTGATCGTTTTTATTTTTTTGAGGAGCAGAAAAAAACTTTATAACACCTTCCTCATACAAATGCTGTGTTCCATTCCCACATATGGTTCATAGTTGGGTATGATCTCATAACCCAGTTTTTTATGGTACAATTCAATGGCTTCGTGCTGGCGATCCCCTGTTTCTAGTATACAAGCCTCAAATTCCAATTCTTTGGCCCATTTTTCCAACTCAGCCAAAAGCAACTGAGCCACCCCTTGGCCCCTACTAGTATCTTTTACAAATACCCGTTTGATTTCTACTTGAGTAGCATCAAATGGTTTAAAGGCCCCACAACCCACTGCCTGGTCATTGAAATAAGCCACGACTACATAAGGAATGAGCGATACATCATTGAATTGGTCGTATTCGTCTTGTATAGCTCCATAGCGTGCTTGCAAATCCATATCCAACAAAGCAATCAATGCCTTGAAATCAGGGTTTTGAGCATCAGTTCGGGTGATTTGAGTCATTTTCAGTTAAGATATTAAAGGAGTACACATTTGTTTGATTGCTTCGTGAATTTGCTCTGGAGGCAGGTAATTACCCGATTCATCGGCACAGCGTATCAGGTCAAAGTCGGCTTGTTCCTGTACCATTTGTAAATATTCCTGCCTTACTTTTTCCTGCAAATCCAGCGAATCTTCGTGAATATCAGATTTACCTTGCAAATACGCCCGATCGTCACCCTCCCGTTGATTATTCAACGAACGTTTGATAGCGGCAAAAGGAACATCCAAAAAAAGCGAAAAAGCAGGACGAGGCAGTTGGTTATGCATGTATTCAAACTCCAAAATCCATTTTTTCAACTGTTGTTTTTGGGGGGCAGACGTTAACTTGGCACATTGAAAAGCAATATTAGAATTCACATAACGATCGGCAATAACCACTTGTCCGGTGGCCAACCATTGTTGTACCCGATGCATTTGCTCTCGGCGGTTTTCAGCAAAAATCAAAGCAGCAATCTTGGGGTGTACCTGATCGAGTGAACCCAAATCTCCCCTTAAAAACTCCGCAGTGAGTTGGCCGTAATAACCTTCATCCATTACCGGGAAGTGAATATGCTGATATTTGACACCCAACTGGTCAAAGTGAGCCGTCAACAATTTTAGTTGCGTCGATTTACCCGAGCCATCCAGCCCTTCTATCACAATAAATTTATTCATGTATTTAAATTTGAATGTGGGGTAAAGATAGTATTCTTTGTAAATGAAAAGTAGTCAAAGTGCCGGATTAAAGGTCAAAGTTCTAAACTTTCATTCTTTACAACCCGTTTTCCTGATTGTTAAAGCTCTCCTGACGAAGGAAGGATCTTAGTTCCTTCCGCTTCGCTCATTGTTAAATGGTTGCGCAAAGCGCTATGGTAATTATTGATTGTTGATGATTAATTGTTAATTTTTTCGCTTCGCGCTACTGTGGACCGTCGACCGTGGACTAAATAAAACTACCAACTACGATCTATCAACTCCTAACTAAAAAACTATGGACCATCAACTATGGACTCACGACTAAAACTATGAACTACTGACTACCAACTCCTAACTAAGGAAAACTGTGGACTTTAAAACTAAAAAGCTAATTTTACAGCTTCAAAAAAACAAAGAATAAACAATGAAATTCAAAGCAATCGTATTGAGTGTATGCCTTGTTGTAGGTTTTTCAACGAAGAGTGTAGCCAATGCCGGAATGCCTGGTTTTTGGGAGGTAGGAGCAGGAGTTAACTTTATTCCATTTTTTGCCAAAGACAGTGTACACCTGGGCAAAGTACAAATGCAAAGCGAGTTGGTAATGGTGATGCTGTACCCAGGGTTTGCGGTAGTAAAAGGAGAGTATAGGATGCGTAACCTTACCAACGAATCCATTCAAATGACTACTGGCTATCCCATCAACAGTGCTTTTATGAATAAAGCCATGACC
Source organism: uncultured Cytophagaceae bacterium (assembly GCA_937899305.1). Lineage (GTDB taxonomy): Bacteria > Bacteroidota > Bacteroidia > Cytophagales > Microscillaceae > Microscilla. The sequence continues at coordinate 3,235 of CALDJV010000027.1, read as the reverse complement.
AGTGTACACATGGGCGATTTGTATGGCTTACAAGTAAAAGTAAATGGGCAAGCCATCACCGTAAAACGGGCGAGTAGTACCAACATCACCGCTTACAACGACAAAGCCTTGGATCAGGTAGACAACTGGTACATTTGGGAAGCCACCTATGCTCCCCAGAGTATCACCAAAATAGAAGTGTATTTTTTGGTAAACACCAATCGGGCCCAACTTCGGGAAGGCTACAATGCCGACTATCATAATGGCTTTGGTTATTTGTTGGAATCAGGCCAAGCCTGGGCCAAAAAGATTGAGCAAGGGCGTATCTACGTTCAATTGATGGATACTTTAAAAGTGAGTACGGTTCGGGGTGTATACCCTTTCAAAACTTTCAAGACTGATGGTAAAACACGAATGGTGTATGATTTTGCCAATTTGGAACCCAACGAAACCAACAACATTGTGATTCGTTATGCTGATCGGTTGAGCAAATTTGATTTTGAGAAAGTGAAACAACAGGCGACTACTTACTTCAAAAAGATAGACGCCTTGAACCAAAAGGAAATTCAAAACTTGAACATCAGTCAATGGAAAACATTACAGGCAATTGATTTTAAGATAGACAGTAAAAATGGTGGGGTACTGCTGTTTTTTCCTTTGCTCATGGCTTACTTAATTCCGATCCTGGTAGTCGTATTTGCAATCATTATGTGGTTCAGGCATCGACGTAGAAAGCAAGCCAGTTAATCAACCGTGATTTTGAGGAGTTTAAAAAAAATAAAAGCTCAAAAAAGCGAAGTAACAGTTGCGCAATAATTGTCGGCTTTCGCTTCATTGTTCCTTGCTATACTTCGTTACTTTTTTTGGCCGTAGCTATGGCTACGCCCGCAAAAAGTGTCTCGTCTAGCTTCAAGCAATTTTGCCAAAATCGGACACTTATTTTGAACATGTTACTAAAGCCGCATCGTGTTTGGATGTTGTAAAGTTTTATGGGAAATTTGGCAGCAATAAAAAAACGTTTTTTTTAAGCAAAAAACCTATGAGACAAAAAATAGTTGCCGGAAACTGGAAAATGAACAATAACTTGGATGAAGGCATCAAGTTGACTTCCGAAGTGGTGAACATGGTACAAGACGAAGTCACCAATGGAGCCCAGGTGATTTTAGGGTGCCCCTTTATTCACCTAACCAGTGTACAAAAGCTTACCAATAACACCAAAGTTGCTTTGAGTGCTCAAAACGTTCATGAGGAAGAAAAAGGCGCTTACACTGGCGAAGTATCCGCCGCGATGCTCAAATCGGTACCTGTACAATATGTGATTATTGGCCATAGTGAACGTCGTGAGTATTTTGGCGAAACCAATGAGACACTAGCCAAAAAAGTAGACATTTTGCTTAAGCATGAACTCATTCCTATTTTTTGTTGTGGTGAGTCGTTGGATATACGAGAAGCTGGAAACCACGTAGAATATGTTTGTAACCAGTTGAAAGAGAGTCTTTTTCATCTAAGCACCGCTGATTTTTCCAAATTGGTACTTGCTTACGAACCCATTTGGGCAATTGGTACTGGAGTAACTGCCTCGGCGGCTCAGGCTCAAGAAATGCACTTGGCTTTGCGAAACTTCATTGCCGAGAAATATGGTCAGGAAACTGCCAATGAGACATCTATTTTGTATGGTGGTAGCGTAAAGCCAGCCAATGCTCAAGAACTATTTGCTTGTCCAGATGTAGACGGAGGTTTAGTAGGTGGTGCATCCTTAAAATCTCGTGACTTTGTAGACATTGCCAAAAGTTTCTAAAAAAATATAGCCTTTGGTCATTGGTAAGGACTGATAAGTAAAATGGAAAAAATAAAGTAATCCAAATTTGGTGTGATATCTGGTTGCTAGGCGATTCAAAAAATCTTTGCGTAGCCAAAGCTACGGAACTATTTTTTGAAGAAGTATAGCAGTGAGAGATGAGCCAAATGGATTAGGTTATTTATGTAATTTTACTAAAGAAACGATATCAATGGTCAAAGGCTATTCATTCAAGTTGCTTGGTTGTTTTAGTGTATCCTTGCTTTCCCATCTTACCTGAACCGCCTCCAATGTTGGATTTACCAGGCAATTTTCCTTCAATATTTTAAATCCATTCTTTGCATAAAACCGGAGCGGTGATCGGTAAGGGCTACCATCTTTTAGTTTATAATCATTATGGGCGACTACCCAACCATTCAACACTCGGTACTTTTGTTTGGCTTGTCTGAGTAATTCAGAACCTATTCCCAGGCCTTTGACTCGATGGGCCAATAGCATGGCAAACCAACGGTCGTCTTGGCGCTCAAACGTGACGAACCACCCTATAATTGTATCGTCAGGGGCCAAGGCCAAAATGTGATGCTCATCTTGCAGTGGATCTAGGTATTTTTCAAAGCTCAAGATGGTCGCGTGGCCCAATTGGACAGGGTATACTTCATTCCAAATTTGCATGATGGCCTGCTTTTGCGCAGTGTTGAGTTGACTTACAGCGACATAGTTCATGAGTAATGAGTTTGTAAAGTAATTGTCAAAGTTAATTTTAGGAATTTGTTTAACTATGTTAAAATTGGTAATATTGCGGTAACAATAGACCTGTTTTTCCGAGCTTTACATTGGAAAGTGACATACTGACATTGAATTATTCACTATTTATTTGTTGCCAAAAACAGTTTTTTAACATTTTTTTAACAAAAAAATAGCCGTTGGACATTATTCATTTAATTAGCCCAGATGGACTATGAATAATGAACCAATAAAGTGTTATAATTCAGAGACTTACTGGATAAAACCCAAAGCAAAATGAGGGAAGTAAAGTTATATATTTTCGATAATACTCTGAAAGTATGTAGCTAGATCAGTAGGAAGTTTAACCTCTATGAATTATTATTGGAAGAACATTTTATAAAAACTTTTGTTTGTAAAGAGTCACAAGGTACATAACCTAACCATACCTGATAAATATCCGAAGTTTTTTTGGCAAATAAGTTCAAATGCCAAAATACCATAATAACCTATCTAAATAACTTTTTTGGAAGCAAGAAAAGTAGAACCTAAAAGAAAACTACTTTTTAGAAGAATATAAGATGAAGTAGGGGTGGTAAATCCCAAATTTTATCTTTATCTTAATTTGTATTAATGATCATTCAGCTTTAGAAATGCTTTTGTTATAGTAAAATGTTCTGAAGTATTGAAAACTTGGTAAAAGTATTATTGATCTAATTGTTTCTTAAATAATTC
>CALDJV010000026.1 GCA_937899305.1 uncultured Cytophagaceae bacterium | reverse complement strand
CAAGCCTTTGCAAATCGTGGGAAAAATACTCAGGATTATGAACAATCACTCCGACATTTTTTGATTGCTGACAAAGTAGTGAAGCACCTCTATCGCAGTGTGTCTCGAAAAAACGATCGCTTATTGGTGGCTCGAGGCATAGACAACCTCAACTCGGGTAACCATGGTAAAAATACCATCCATGTTTGTAATGAACTATACCAAGGTACCGGACAAAAAGCCTATTTGGACACCGCATTTTATTTTATTGAACGAGGCAATGCCAGTTATTTGATGAGTACCCTGGCCGAGTCTAACGCCAAAAAGTTTGCAAAGATTGATGCCAAGTTACTAAAACAGGAAACCTACTTGAGAAAACACATTGCCCAATATCAAAACATATTGGCGACGAAAAAAGAGGAACATATCCGTGATTCTCTTATCAAGTTCAATGCGCTTTATGAAAGATTGATTCAACAATTGGAGCAAAAATATCCTAAATATGTTCAATTGAAGTTTGATACCAAGCAAGCCACCATTCAACAGGTACAAACTCATCTGGGGCAAAACGAGGCCCTGTTATCCTATTCTTTTGCTCGTAATGCAAACAATCACGTGTTGTTGATTACCAAAGAGCAAATCCGCTTATTATATTTACCCCTTACCGGACATATCAACGATTATATTACTCCATATTACAACGAAATACAGTCTGAAGGACGCCTACAATCCTTTGCCAAGGCGAGTCATCATTTGTATCAAGCACTTTTTCTACCTCTGGAAAAATACCTCAAAGACATCGATGAATTAGTGATCATTGCTCCTTCCTTAGAAAGTACCCCCTTTGAAGCCTTGGTAAGCAAGTTACCTCCCAAGTCGTTAAGTAACGATTTCAGCCGTTTGGACTACCTCAGTAATCGTTTTCAAATCAGTTATCATTATTCGGCTACCTTGTGGTGCCAAGCTCAACAAGAAGCCGTGGCCCACAAACAAAAGCTCGATTTGGTGGCCTTTGCTCCGTTTAGTGGAGGCAAGGGCACTATGTACAGTACGGTTCGGGGTTCAGGCCTCAATTTGCCGGAGAGTAAAGTAGAAGTATCGGCCATATTTAACTTGTGCAAAACCAAAGGCTTAGACGCCAGAATTAGTTTGTCGACTTCTGCTACCAAAGAGCGATTTATTGAGCAAGCGAAGCAAGCCAATATTGTGCATATTGCCAGCCACAGCGAAGCCAACCTTCAAAATGCCGGATTGGCCAAAGTTCGTTTTGTAGGCTGTAATGATGGCAAGGATTTATCGGGCTGTTTGTTGGCCAGTGAGGTATACAACTTAGAGCTTAATGCCGACTTGTTGGTATTGAGTAGCTGCGAATCGGGAGTAGGCAAATTGGTCAAGGGAGAGGGGGTATTCTCGTTAGCGCGCAGTTTCTTGTATGCGGGCGCTCGTAATATTGTATTTTCGTTGTGGGAGGTAGATGATGTATACACGCGTGAATTGATGGTAGCTTTTTACCAACAATTTTTGGGTAAAAACAATGTAAGTTACGTGAGCGCGCTTCGGTTTGCCCAACAGAAGCTTATGCACAAAGGAGTACACCCCAAGCATTGGGCAGGGATTGTCCTGATTGGAAAGTAAAGGATCTCAAATGAATCAATTCTTAAAAGAAATGAGTAATATTAGATTATTTGAAGTACAACCATGGTTTACCTTTTTCGGAAATTTATATATGCTTTAGGTCTATTCCAGCTCATCCTGTTTTGTCCTGCAATATCATGGTCCCAATCTACCAATGACGATGATTTAGCGCAGCAGTATACGCGTATGGCCGATAATTTTGCTGATGATTTAAACGCTGATAGTGCGATTATTTATTATCATAAAGCGGCAGATATTTATAAAAAACAATCAAAACTAAAGCGGTACTTTTTGATGCAGGGTAAAGTAGCCCAACAATATCTGGTGCTTAAAAGATATGTACAAGCTAAAAAAATGCTTCGCCAGCATTTGGTAAATATGGCGACATCATCTTCATTGATACCGGAGGTTGAGGGTTTCTATTATCATATATTAGGAGAAATTGCTTATTATGAAGATCGATTTAAAGAGGGAGTAGCGTTGGCCCAAAAAGCCAAGGCATATCACAAGGAGCTGAATATCCAATATTTTGATAATGAGTTGGTCATTATCAATAACAAAGCTTACCAGGCCTACTTTACCGAAGCACTTAGTTTGATTAAGGACTGTCTAGAGCGGTTGGACGAATTGCCTGAGGGCGAACAGACCACGTGGGTAAGAGTAAAATTACTTGTTGCCAAGGCGAGAACGAAGGTATATCAAAGAGCGTTGAATGAAGGTTTGGATGTTTGTTATTCTGCTGAACAACAACTGAATAAATTACCTGAAAAACCACGGTACGTAAATTATCGGTGCATTGTATATTCCCTACAAGCATTGATACATAAGAATCAAGGAAAGTTTAAGTTAGCTAAGAGAAAATATCGCCAAAATATTCGTCTTGCCAAACGGGTTTTTGGGGAGCATCATGAGTTAGTGGCTTTCTATAATAAGCTGTTGGGGCGAGTATTTCTAAGGGAGTTTCAATTAAATAAAAAAGTGTCGTTTTCTGATTCAACGCTACATTATTTAGAAAAAAGCACCAAATTATACCAACAAATTAAGCCATTAAATATAGCTGAGCTAGGGAACTTATATGTAAATATTGGGGCAGTGCAAGACGCTCGAGATAACTATAAGTTGGCCGAAAAAAATTATCGTCAAGCTTATGAATTATTGCAGACCTTATATGGTAAATATAGCCCTGCTTTGGTGAGCTTGTATGGGTATTGGGCGAGCATTTATTGGAAGTCAGGACAATACGATAAAGAATTGGAAATAGTACAAAAACAAATAATTTCTAATGCTCGAGAACATCGTGATCTTAATATTTATACCAATCCAAAGATACACGATTATTATAATATTTCCTTCAAAATGGAATGCCTCTCCACTAAAGCTCAAGCCTTTGCAAATCGTGGGAAAAATACCCAGGATTATAAACAAGCACTTCGACATTTTTTGATTGCTGACAAGGTGATAAAGTATTTTTATCGTAGTGTGTCTAGAAAAAACGATCGTTTGTCAGTGGCAAGTGGTATAAATCATCTGAATTCGGGTAACCGTGGTAAAAATACAGTACACGTTTGCAATGAGCTATACCAACGTGAGGGACAAAAAGCTTATTTGGATACTGCTTTTTATTTCATTGAACGAGGCAATGCCAGTTATTTGATGAGTACCTTGGCCGAGTCTAATGCCAAAAAGTTTGCAAAGATTGATGCCAAGTTACTCAAGCAAGAAGCCCATTTGAGAAAGCGCATCTCTCAATATCAAAATATATTAGTAACAAAAAAAGAGGCTGATGTCCGTGATTCTCTTATCAAGTTCAATGCGCTTTACGAAAAGTTAATCCAACAGCTAGAGACAGAATACCCTAAGTATGCCCAATTGAAGTTTGATACCAAGCAAGCTACCATTCAACAGATACAAACCCATCTGGGGAAAAACGAAGCCATGTTATCGTATTCTTTTGCCCGTAATGGAAATAATTACGTGTTATTGATTACCAAAGAGCAAATCCACCTATTATACTTGCCGCTTATTGGGCACATCAACAATTATATTACCCATTACTACAACAAAATACAATCCGAAGCGCGTCTACAATCCTTTGCCAAGGCGAGCCATCATTTGTATCAAGTGCTTTTTCTACCTCTGGAAAAATACCTCAAAGACATCCGTAAGTTAGTGATCATTGCTCCTTCTTTAGAAAGTACCCCTTTTGAAGCCTTGGTAAGCAAGTTGCCTCTTAAGTCGTTAGGTAATGATTTTAGTCGTTTGAGCTATCTCAGTAATCGTTTTCAAATCAGTTATCACTATTCGGCTACCTTGTGGTACCAAACTCAGCGAGAAGCTGTAGCCCAAAAACAAAAGCTCGATTTGGTAGCATTTGCCCCATTTAGTGGGGGCAAAGGTACTACCTACAGTACAGTTCGGGGTTCGGGCCTCAATTTGCCCGAGAGTAAAGTAGAAGTATCAACGATATTTAACCTTTGTAAAGCCAAAGGCTTAGACGCCAAAATTAGTTTGTCAACTTATGCTACCAAAGAGCAATTTATTGAGCAAGCGAAGCAAGCCAATATTGTGCATATTGCCAGCCACAGTGAAGCTAATTTTAAAAATGCAGGGTTGGCTAAAATTCGATTTGTAGGTTGCGGTACTGGAGAAGACCTATCAGGTTGTTTATTGGCGAGCGAAGTCTATAACTTAGAACTAAACGCCGATTTGTTGGTGTTGAGTAGCTGCGAATCGGGAGTAGGCAAATTGGTCAAAGGAGAGGGGGTATTTTCACTGGCGCGTAGTTTCTTGTATGCGGGTGCTCGTAATATTGTATTTTCGTTGTGGGAGGTAGACGATGTATACACGCGTGAATTGATGGTGGCCTTTTACCAACAATTTTTGGGTAAAAACAGCGTAAGTTACGCGAGTGCGCTTCGGTTTGCCCAACAGAAGTTAATACACCAAGGAGTACACCCCAAGCATTGGGCAGGGATTGTGCTGATTGGAAAGTAAAGGGTTTTAAGTGAATCAATTCTTAAAATAAATGAGTAATATTAGGTTAGTTGATGATTTGAAATACAATAATGGTTTACCCTGTTCGAAAATTTATATATGCTTTAGGTCTATTCCAGCTCATAATGTTTTGCCCTGCAATGTCATGGGGCCAACCTACCAATGGCGATGATTTGGTGCAGCAGTATACCCGCCTGGCCAACAATTTTGCTGATGATTTAAGCGCTGATAGTGCGATTGTTTATTATCAAAGGATTGCAAAGATTTACGAGGCCAAAAAGCAAATGAAGGCCTACTACTTGGTACAAACTAAAATAGCTCTGCAGTATCTTTATCTCAAGCAATATACCCAAGCCAAACGGTTATTGCTTCAGAATTTGGTAGCATTGAAAAAATCATTGATACCTGGTTTAGAGGGGGTATATTTTCATGTATTGGGTGAAATTTCTTACGAAAAGAAGCAGTTTGAAAAGGCTTGGAGCGAGTCAAAAAAAGCGCAACAATATGGTATCGTATCGCGCCTTACCCAAATTGATAACCATCGTTTGATGGCAGCCTGCAAAGCCCGCCTGGCCTATCCGCAAGCATCATTAGAAATTACCAAAAGTTGTTTAAAGAAATTAGATAAACTGACTCTAAACCTGGCTAGCAAGGAAATAAAATTCAAATTGTTGTTATTACAAAGCAGGGTTTACATTGATCAAAGAGCTTTTGACAAATCACTGGATATTTGTTATGAAGCAGAGCAGTTGCTAAAAGCATTTCCCAAAAAACGAAGGTTTTTGAATTATCTGTTGAGCATTTATACCCACCAAGCCATTGTGTATAAAAATCAAGGTAAGCTCAAACGGGCGATCATCAAATATCGCCAAAATATCAATGCAACTCGCCTGTTTTTTGAGTTTGACTATGAGAAAATGGCTTTTGCTCACAAACTGCTTGGCAGAGCGTTTCTTACCCAAGGTCTTAGGCAAAAAGATATGCCCACTCTGGATTCAGCATTGTTTCATTTGAAAATAAGCGCAGATTTATATCAAAAACAAAAACGAGTAGATAAGTCAGAGTTAGGGGAAGTATATGTGAATATTGGCGGGGTACATCACGGAAAAAAACAGCATCAACTGGCGATTGATTATTACCAAAAAGCCTATGATTTGTTCAAGGGAATCTATGGTACCACCAACCCTCATTTGGTGCCTTTGTATAGCCGTTGGGCCGGGGTATACAGAGCTTTGAAGCAACACAATCGAGAACTAGAACTCATCCAGAAGATGTTGATTGCTAATTCACACCGACACCGTGATCTAAACGTGTACACTGCACCAAAAATCAATGACTATTACAACTTGGGATATCATTTTGCGGGCTTAATAAATAAAGCGACTTTATTGAGTCATCGTTCTACCAACCTGCCTGACCTTCAACAATCCCTAAGACATTCTTTGATGGCCGACAGCTTGGTCAAATATTATTATAAGCGCATATTTCGTAAAAGTGATCGTTTGTTGGTGGCACATTATATCAATATGCTAAATGCAGGGATCAAGGGGATCAATGTTTTGGAAGTTTGTAATATACTGCATCAACGTACTGGTGAAAAAGCGTACATAGACACGGCTTTTTATTTTGTGGAACGAGGTAACGCAAGTTACTTGATGAGTAGCTTGGCAGAATCTAATGCCAAAAAATTTGTTGACATTTCGCCTCAGCTATTGAAGAAGGAAGCGTATTTAAGAAAAAACGTAGCCAAATATCAGAATCAGCTTATTTCCAAACCTACCCAGTCTACCCGTGACTCATTGGTCAAGCTAAACACACAATATGAGACTTTGATTTACCAGCTTGAGCAAAAATACCCTAAATATGCCCAGCTAAAATTTGATACCAAACAAGTCGAGATCAAACAATTGCAAGCTCAGATGAAATCACAAGAAGCATTACTCACCTATTCTCTGAGTCATAATAATATAAACCATGCATTACTCATTACTAAAAAAGAAACCCGCTTGATATCCCTCCCTTTTTCAAATAATTTGAAGGGTTTGATGGTGGATTACTACCAAAAAATGCAATCTGAAGCACGTCTGCAACGTTTTGCCCAAGCCAGCCACCGTTTGTACCAGGTATTATTTCAACCTCTGGAAAAGCACCTAAAAAATATTAAAAAGTTAATTATCATTGCGCCCTCCTTAGAAAGCACACCGTTTGAGGCTTTAGTACGCAAGTTGCCCCCCAAGTCATTGGGCAATGATTTTGCTCAATTAGATTACCTCAGCAATCGTTTTCAGATCAGTTACCATTATTCGGCTACCCTGTGGTACCAGGGGCAATTAGAAGTTTCGGTTAAAAACCAACCCCTTGCTTTATTGGCTTTTGCTCCTTTTAGTGGGGGCAAAGGGAATATCTACAGCACAATTCGTGGCTCCGGCCTCAACTTGCCCGAGAGTAAAGCCGAAGTATTGACTATATTTAACCTCTGTAAAGCCAATGGATTAAGCGCCAGGGTTAGCCTGGCAACTTTTGCCACCAAAGCACAATTCATCGAACAAGCCTGGCAGGCCAATATTGTCCATATTGCCAGCCACAGTGAAGCCAACTTTAAGAATGCAGGGTTAGCTAAAATTCGTTTTGCTGGTTGTGGTACTGGAGCAGACCTATCAGGCTGTTTATTGGCGAGCGAAGTCTATAACTTAGAACTGAATGCCGATTTGTTGGTGTTGAGTAGTTGCGAATCAGGGGTGGGTAAGCTGGTTCGGGGAGAAGGTGTGTTTTCTCTTGCTCGTAGCTTCTTGTACGCAGGTGCTCGTAATATTGTATTTTCGTTGTGGGAGATAGACGATGTCTACACCCGCGAATTGATGGTGGCCTTTTACCAACAGTTTCTGGGCAAAACACAGGCAAGTTATGCTGCCGCGTTGCGAGTAGCACAGCAAAAACTCAGGCATCAAGGCATACACCCCAAGCATTGGGCAGGCATTGTGATGATTGGAAAGTAAAGTTTAAAAAGTTATTGTTACATTGTTCCGCTTCGCTCATTGCTCTATGGTTAGTTCCTTCGGCTTCGTTCAGGAATTCGGGTTGCACAAGGCGATGAGAAACTAATTGTTATATTGTTCCGCTTCGCTCATTGCTCTATGGTTAGTTCCTTCGGCTTCGTTCAGGACTTCGGGTTGTACAAGGCGATGATTAAACTTTCATTTTCGCAAATATGATAACAGTTGTATTGCTTCGCTTTGCGCTACTGTGGACTTCTAACTACCAAATTGATAAATCACTGACTATGAATGAATTACAAAATGCTTAACGCAGGGTTTAAAATTGGTAGTTTAAGGGGGAACAGGCAAACCAGTTTAGGCTATGGACTATTGACCGTGGACTAAAAAAACTACCAACTCCTAACTAAAAACGACTTGCTTATTTTACAATCTCTATTCCAGGTAGTTGAGATTCCAACTGAGCCAAATTGATATGATCCAAATAAGGAGTACCCATCATGCGAATTTGCTTTAAATTGGGGAGTTGCTTCATTTCCACTGGCAATTGTTTTAGTTTGGTAAAAGACACATCTAATACCTGCAGGGATTGTAAGGTGCGAATTTGACTCGATACCCGCGATAAATCCCGGTTACCCAACAGAGATAAATGTTGCAAATAAGGCAACTGAAACATGGCACGAGGCAATGTTTTGAGGCCAGGTAAATTCATGTACAACAAACGTAATTTGCGCAAGCGGTACCAACCAGAGTGAGGGATGGTAAATAGTTCAATAGGGGCGTAGCTATGTATTTCTAATACTTCCAGATTTTTTAATTTAATCAAAGAATTGGGCAACGCCTTGAGTCGTTTCATATGCAACATTTGCAAGGTCTTTAGGTGCGACAAATCGCCTATCAATTCTGGTAGGTTTTCGAAATCAGTATAGCTCAGAAATAGGTCAGTAAGGTGAGGTAACTTGGTAAGACTCTGCGGTAGATCGGTTAAAGGATTGCCACCACAAATAGAGGAACCCAACACCAAAATTTGTAATTGTTGAAGTTGGGCAATAGAAGCCGGAAGCACGCGTATTTGGTTACAGCTAATGTTCAAGGTTTGTAGGTTTTTACATTGCCATACTACTTCAGGTATTTTGGTAAGGCGACAATCAACGAGTTCCAGGTGGCGTAAATGAGGCAAACCCGCGAGACTTTTAGGTAAATCAGGTAGCGTTGAAGAGCGAATGACAAGAGTGTGGAGTTGGGTGAGTTTTCGAAAGTATCGTTCTTTGAACTTCACCACCATACTATCGCCACCATCAAGCTCCAGTATCTTGGCCTGTGCTTTGTTTTTGAGGGCCCTTTCGATGCTATAAAACACCGTATCTTGTTGAGCAGTAGCTACTTGCGAAATGCCAAGTAATCCGCTCATCCACCCAATCCAATATATTCCTGATAATAGTAAAGCGCGCATGTATCGAAAATGCCTTGATTGAAAATGCTTTGTTTTTTGTTCACAAATTTCTTGCGAAACCCGATGCAATGATTTTTTGTTTTTTCAAGAGCTTTCATTTTCCAAAATTTCTCTTAAAATCTGTGCGATTTGAGGTAATATTTCTCCGCTTTTTCCTCGTAATACGAATCCATTGGGCATATCCAACACCTCAGCCGTAAATTCATTATCAGTAAGGTTGATATCCACCACACTGCTTCCTTTGAACCGAGCAGTAGACACAATATGGCTGGGTAAATTAGTGGCACCCGAAGTCCCTACAATAAAAAGTACCCCAGTGTTCAAAGCAGTGTCGATGGCGCTTTCAAGCTTATAGAGGCGTTCGTCATAATATTCATCAAACATCAACACATTGGGGCGGGTGAGGTGTTCACAACACGGACACTTCAAGGACTCCCAATGTTGTTCTGCTAAAGTGGCATCATAAGGACCCTCGCCAATCTCAATCGGGAAAGGGTATATTTCGTTACTACACCCATCGCTACACCGTACAGTTTCCATATTTCCGTGTATTTCGTAAGTTCTTTGAGAGGTGTTACCCGCTTTATGGTGTAAGCGATCAATATTTTGAGTGATGAGCCTGAAACGACCTTGTAGCATTTGCTCTATTTTGGCCAGGGCAAAATGACCCGGATTAGGCAGCGTATCACGAAACATGGTTTTGCGATACAGTATGAATTTCCAAACTTCCAGAGGTGCTTGTTTGAAAAATTTAAGCGTGGCAAAATCCTGTGGTTTGTAATTTCGGGTACCTTCTACCCAAATTCCGTCGGATCCTCGATAAGTAGGTACGCCACTTTCGGCTGATACACCCGCGCCAGTCAAAAAAGTAATCAATTTTTTCTGAGAGAGTGCTTCAGTCAACAAAGGTTTGATCTTTTCCAGTATTTGTTCCATGTTTGATAATTGCCTTCACCCTGTATTTATTTGGAGCTAACTTTATATAGGTGTAAATATTGGGTTTTTGTGTAATTTGCTTGCTAAATATTTTAGCTTAAATAAACAGTAGCGAATGTTTTTTAAGATTATTGTGTAATAATAGAATAAAATTGGTTTAAAAAATAAATAAAACTTACACTTTCCATGTTGATACGAATCGTAAGAATGA
>CALDJV010000025.1 GCA_937899305.1 uncultured Cytophagaceae bacterium | reverse complement strand
TTGAATTATTTAAGAAACAATTAGATCAATAATACTTTTACCAAGTTTTCAATAACTTGAGCTGTTTTTTGAGTTTTTTGTTTTGATCGATGAGGTCTACATAGAGTACCCCGCTCAAGGTACTTGGACGGTGACTTTGGGCATCTACTACATAACTCTTGAACCAAATGGTTTCTCCCAAGGCATAGTATGGTTTGTCGTGGTGTAGATATACTTTTTCCTGAGGGTGACGAAGCGAATATTGTTTGAGTTTATTTTTGCCAATTCTGGATAACCTAATGGCATCTTCCAGTTTTTTAGGAAAGTAATCAAAAGGCAATAAGTTGCCTACTCTTGGCCAGGCCCAATACCCATGCGATTGCAGTTTGAGCGGGTCATCTAATACAATACCCAGGTCACTTACTCTGAGTGCTCCGTCTACCAAGTGTAACCAGGAATTTTGCGCCAGGGCAAGCTGGTATCTACCAGGTACATTTATTTTGGCTCCTTGGCGTGCCATCGCCTTGAGAAACTTCAATTTTTCTCGTTTGTTGTATACCACATTTAAATAATCATCAAAAATAATTTGATCATTGTTGTGCAACTGGTGGGCTTGTATGAATGAAGTTTTTAGTTTTTTGTGGATGATGGGAGAGTTGTTGCTATATATAATTTTGAATTCTTCTTGTTCCAGGCGATTGTATAAAAGGGCGCTGGCAAAATGTCGAAAAGACCCCTTAAAAGTTTTTAAGCGAGTTTTTTTCCACTTTTGGGCTTGCCGCTCATTTTTGGGGGTAAGCAACTCAAATCGATTGTAAGCCAGGTAAGTAGTTAGAAAGTTAACACTGTTGAACTTGATGAGACTGCAGTAAATTTTATGCCCGAGGGTGGGGTTGATTATCTCGAGCTCCTGCGCTGCTTTCGCGGTAAGGGTATCTTGGTTTTTATCGAAATTCAATACCCAAGGGTTCAGTATTTTACATCGCCTACCAAGTGATGTGGTCCCCAAAAATTCTTGCTTGAAAATTTTAAATCTCTTTTTCCAAACCGAGTTCCCTCTTGCTTTTACGACTACTTCTTTCAATACTGTTTTATTGGGGACCAACAAGAGGTCTATCTTGAAGGTATTGGCCACTTTGATGATGATTGGTTTGGCCGAAGTATTGTATTGAATGTGTGAAAATACTAAAGAATACTTTCCGATAGGGGCCAGGTTGCGAATGACATATTTACCTTCTGAATCGGTAGAACTGCCAATGGTGGTTCCCGACAAAAAAACATTGACATTGGGAATGGGAAGGTTGGTCTGAGCATTCAATACCGTGCCCTGGATAGTAACTGGAACCCGCTGGGCAAAAGAAAAAGACGAAAGACCAACCAGGAATAATAGGGTAAAAAGAAAATTGTAAAAGTTTATTTTCATAAGATACAGTTTTGGGGTAGTACCACTTTGTGAAATTATAAATCGAATGTTGGTATCATCGTTTGATCGCATATTGTCAATTGATTTCACCTTGAAGATGATATTCTCAGATTCCGATATTTCTTTGATAGGCGATAGGCACTATCAATCATATAAAAGAGTCTTTTTTAGTGGTTTACCCCTGCTCAAGTATCACAAGTTACCTCATCCCAGCGTTGATTTTTATAATTGATCAACCAGTTCAAGGCATAGTGTCGTTCATATACAATTCCAGGATTTACCTGAGTGATTTCCTGCCCACTTAGGCGCGCATCTACACAAGCCCAATGAATGCGATAATACAGGTCATTGGTATCTAAAATTACTTTTTCTGTGGCAGTCTGAGTCATTTGGGCAATGAAATCGTTTGGGTCTTTGTGAGGGCCAATCGGATATTGGGCAGGTGGAATATTGTTTAAGTCGGCCAGTTTGTCGGGAAAGTTCAAATCTGGGATTACATTTAGTGCCCAAAGCAAGGTCCATATGCTTTCGCATTTCCAGGTTTCATAGGCTTTTCGCTCGTCAGTAGGGTTTTGCAAAAAATCCACCTCTTTTGGGGTAGCCAGTTGCCATAAATCGAAGTTTTTCAGATAAGCGACGGCTTGTTCACCGGGCATTTGGTTGAAAGCGACCATATTGGTAACTGCCAACAAGGTGACACGCTCAGCAATGGCTTGAGGAGTTCTGATTTGCACGCCTTCTTCGTAGGCAATTGCGGGCAAGTTTGGGTTAACTTTGATTTGGTATGATTGAATGAGGGACTCATTTTGGGCTTTGCGTTCTTTTTGGGCCTCAGTAGTAGCTTGGGGTCCATCAAAATATTGAGCTTCAATTTGAATTCCAAGTGTATCTACTTGACTTTTCCCTTCCAGGTCCAGGATGAGTTCCAAATTTTTATCTAAAAAATGCTGTACCTGGGATTTGCCAATTGGGATTTTACCTTGGGCAAATATAATGGCATCTAGTTCCAGTACGACCTGCTCAATAAATTCGGTGAGCGAAGATTGCAAACCAAGTGGACAAGCCAGGGCAATCTCACAGTTCAGGGTTTTGATTTTCTCAATGAGTAACCCTCTAATGGCCTCATTGGGGGTTTCTAAAGAGGCTACAAAGTTGAGCATTCCCGCCAGGTTTTGAGTAAGTGGGCTATCCATTTCTGTAATTTGATAAGAAGGTTTGGCCCTTTCCCGATAAGCAATTTTCAGCTTTTTGGTTCTACCTAGCAAACCACTCGGAATGCCTATAGTAATGGACCTGCCATTATCCTCTTCTTCTATTTCAATTTTGCCATAGGGATACAATTTTTCAAGCGTAGTTAGCATGGTATCATAGCCCAATACGTGGGAATAAATGGTACAATAGTTCTCCATAATGGTATTTGAGGTAAGTTTGAAACAATGCGGAATAAATAACTGCTAGAGCGCAGGAAAAGTTGGGATATGCGCCACCAATTCGTACTGTTTGGTTTCGTGGTGGGTAGCATACACCAGATAATGTTGCCCATTGGTGACCATAATGTATTGGGCCTTCAAGACGTGGTTGTAAGCCGAAACCTGCTCCAGAGTATCTTGTCCAATCTTAATGTGCATGGCTTTGCATTCGATGATCAGAAAAATTTTTCCTTGACGATTATAGACCACTATATCCGAGCGTTTTTGTCGTCGATCGTATTTGAGCCCAGTTTCTACCTTGATGAGCGCTTTGGGGTAATGGTGGTCTTGGATCAAATGATGAATCAAGTTTTGTCGTACCCACTCCTCGGGAGTTAAAAAAATGTATTTTTTGCGGAGGATGTCAAAAATCCACAATTTATCGTCTTGTTTCTTGATCTGGTGATCAAACTCGGGTAATTCTAAATGTTGCATGAGTCGATTTCTTTTCCGGCGTTTTCTTTTCCAGCGTTTTTTCTGGGTTGTTACGATAGCCTAAACCACAAATTTACAAGTTTTGGTGAAGTTTTGAGGAAACAAATTTAGGGTTTCGATGGTTTTTTTGCGAAATTTCACCCCACCCAATATCAAAAAATAAACCTATGAATCAGTCCAAAACAATTTTGATTACCGGAGCCTCTACAGGCATTGGCTACGGTTGTGTCAAAGCGTTTCACCAGCGAGGATACCATGTATTTGGGAGCGTGCGCAAGCCAGCGGATGCTGAACGTTTGCAAGCCGAAATGCCCGAACGATTTACCCCATTGATATTTGATGTAGCCAATCTGGAAGCAATTCAGCAAGCAGTGTCAGTAGTAGAAGCGGCCCTGGAAGGAAAAGGAGGGCTGGGGGGATTGATCAACAATGCCGGAATCGCCATTGGAGGCCCCTTGATGCTACAACCTATGGAAGAGATCCGCCAACATTTTGAAGTCAACGTTTTTGGATTGATCCAAGTAACTAAAGCTTTTTTGCCTCTGCTGGGCGCCCGACCAAATCATTCGGCGGCACCTGGTAAAATCATCAACATCAGTTCAGTAGGAGGGAAGATGGCTGCGCCTTTCATTGGCGCATATGCCAGCACCAAGCACGCGGTAGAAGGCGTATCCGAAAGTTGGCGACGTGAGTTGTTATTGTACGGCATCGATGTCATCATTGTAGGCCCAGGAGCGGTTAAAACCCCCATTTGGGACAAAGGCATCAAAGTAGATAAGTACCACGATACACCTTACGGGGCATCCAGTGCCAACTTTGCCGATTATGCCCGTGGTGAAAGCGAAAAAGGGCTTACCTTGGAGTTTACGGGCCAACGGATTGCCAACATTTTTGAGAAACGCAAGCCCAAAGTACGCTATGCCATTGTGCCCCAGCGGCTGAAAACTGGACGCTGCCTCGATTGTTGCCCCCTCGCTTGATTGATAGGGTTTTGGGTAAACAGACTGGCTTGCTTAAGAAGAAGTAGAAGAAAAAAAAGTAGATGATGGATGCTGGTTGCTCAGCACAATCACCTTTGAAAAAAATATTGACTTTCATTGCATTTATTTGAGTACAAGGTTTCCAAGTTTGGCTATTCTCGTTAACTCAAGTATTACTACCTACCATCACAAAACAATGAAAGAAACGGCAAAAACAATATTAATTACGGGCGCCTCTACTGGCATAGGTTACGGTTGTGTCAAGGAGTTTCACCGACGAGGTTACCAAGTTTTTGGCAATGTGCTTCAGGCTGAAGACGCCGAAAGACTAAGCAATGAATTGGGAGACAACTTTACCCCTCTGGTGTTTGATGTTACAGATGCTCAAAGCATTCAAAATGCAGTCAAAGTAGTAGCGCAGGTATTAGGGGAAAACCAGGGGTTGGGAGGATTGATTAACAATGCCGGAATTGCCATTGGAGGACCTTTGATGCTGCAACCAATGGATCAAATACGTCAACATTTTGAAGTAAATATCTTTGGCTTATTAGAAGTCACCCGTGCATTTTTACCATTATTGGGAGCGCGCGAAAATCACCCCGTCGCACCAGGTCGCATTTTAAATATAGGTTCAGTCAATGGCAAAATTGCAACCCCATTTATTGGTGCCTATGTGGGTACCAAGCACGCCCTGGAAGGCATTTCTCAAAGTTGGCGACGCGAATTGTTGTTATATGGCATCGATGTAGTCATCATTCGACCTGGGTCAGTCAACACGCCCATATGGGACAAAGGCGTAGATGTAAGCCCCTATAAAAATACCCCTTATGAGGACACTACGGCAACTTTTGCTGCTTTTGCCATCAAAGAAGGGAAAAGTGGTTTCTCTATTGGGCATGTGGGCAATCGCATTGCCAATATTTTTGAAAAACGAAAGCCCAAAACCCACTATGCCATTGTACCCAAAAAGTTGAAAAACTGGGTGATTCCTACCTTATTACCCCATCGAATGCTGGACCGGATGATTGGCAAAGGAGTGGGACTGATTCAAAAAAAGACATAAGATAGTTTGAATTTTTTAAAACAATAAAAAAGCAGGCCTTCAAAGTTGTAAACCTGCTTTTTCTGACAGAAACGATATGGTTAGCAATTAACTTTCTACCAACTTCCCTTTGCAATGCTTGGCAAAAAATTCGTCACACCATAGGCATATATTTTGGAGTTTTTGGGTACGCTCCTGCGCAAACTCTTTGGTGATGCCCACGCTTTCCCCCATTTGTAAAGGATTGCCCTCATTGAGTTTTTGCCAAATGGGCGATTGAGCCACTTTGACCAATACATCCTCAATTTTTTCGGTGCGGGCATCGCCCATGGCTTCTTTGGTACCCGGGCAGCAAGGGTTGATGCGCCAAAGTTGGATAGAAATTTCTTGAGGGATGTCATCATAACCGCCCAAAAAATTGCGGGCACCTGATAGGATCGTACAGAAGTTATGTTCAGGATCTTTTTTCCATATGTCTTTCTCCAGGGCTCGGCCCCTTGCCCAGTTGCCCCCCAGCCACATATCGTCGGTTGCTCCCCAATAGCCCCAGCTCAGTGGATTTTCGTGCAAATAACTTTCTTTTTCCACCAAGGGATCTTTATCTTCGCCGTTTACTCCCCGAGACTCAAACAAATCGGCCAACTCCATCAAACGAGCACCCGCCTTTTTGTGAAACCGATCGATGCTGGCAATGTCAAAGCGGGTCACTCCTTTTTCAATCAAAGTATCTAAGATTTCACCAGTGAGTAGGTCACCATTGGTTTGCAACATGACCTGCGTATGGCTAGAGTATCGTTCTTTCAACCGATCTAAAATGGTGTATAACTTTTGGCGTTCGGCCAGTGGTTCCCCGCCAGATAAAATGATACGATCAATTTTGGGAGGGAGATTATCAATGATTTGCAGACACTCTTCTTCGGTGATTTTAGCCCCACGAGGACCCGATAAATTATAGCAGTGGGCGCATTGGTCATTGCATAATTGTGTAAACACCCAATATACCGACTCTATATGTTCAAAATTTGTTTTCATTGTTTAGACATTTAGTGGGTAGTTCGTAGTTGCAAAATATTTTGAATTGTCGTTTAAGGTACTACCAACTCCTGACTACAAACTATCAACTGAATTTTTTCCAAAACTCCATCTCAGCTTTAGCACCAGTTTGCTTGTCTTCTATAAATTCATTCAAGGAGTGAAAAGTTCGCAACTGCCCATTTTGCATCAAAGCAATTTGGTCGCCCATGAGCATGGCTTCTTTCACATCGTGAGTGACAAACAGGCCCGTAATTTGGTATTGGGCAATCATTTGTTTGAGCAATTGCTGCATTTGAGCCCGAGTTTCAGGGTCGAGACTACCAAAAGGTTCGTCCAACAACAACAGTTGGGGTTCTATGATCAAAGCGCGACCAAACGACACCCGTTGTTTTTGCCCTCCCGAAATTTGATGAGGCATTTTAAGTGCTTGGTCACTGAGCCCCAAGGCACTCAATAGTTGATTGGTTTTTTCCTGAATATGTTTTTTAGGTTGTTTTTGCAGTTTGAGACCAAATGCCACATTCTCGAATACATTCAAATGAGGAAACAGCAAGCTTTCTTGGTACAAGTACACAATTTTTCGTCGGTGAGGGGGCACTTTCAATACACTATGCCCTCGTACAGTGACTTCACCCTGATCGGGATATTCTAACCCTGCTAAAATCTTGAGTAATGTGGTTTTACCACTACCCGATTTACCCAAAATGCTCAAAACCTGATTTTGGGCAAGTGACAAATGAACCTCCTGTAGGATGGTTTTGCTATGATATGTTTTAGAAAGGTGACTTACTTCTAGCATTGTATTGACTGTGTTCTAAATATTGGGAACCAAACCATAAATTTACTGGATTCAGTTACAAGCCCCTACCTTTTCCAAAATATTGCTCATCTTTCTTGTTTTTGAAGGGGGCAGGGTCATCCTAAAAATCCACCTACTCTGATACCTATTTTATTAAAAAAAACTAAATAAATAATTAACCACCAAAGTAAGCAAGCAAGGTATCACATTGCATATCTTGCATTAAAATAAATACTAATCAAATAACTAAACTTACAATTATGGGATTCTTAAAAAAAATCAAAAACAAGTTAGGAATAGGCGGAGTGAAAGTACGCTTAAATATTCCGGGTGAGGTACCAAAACAAGACGA
Organism: uncultured Cytophagaceae bacterium; assembly: GCA_937899305.1. Classification (GTDB taxonomy): domain Bacteria; phylum Bacteroidota; class Bacteroidia; order Cytophagales; family Microscillaceae; genus Microscilla. The sequence continues at coordinate 2,585 of CALDJV010000025.1, read as the reverse complement.
AGGCGAAATAGAAGGTAAAATCGTTTTGACTACCAAAAGTGAGCAAGAAATTGTAAATATGGTAGTAAAAGTGGTGGAAGAGTACAGTACTGGACGGGGGGACAATCAATCTTCTTCTGATATCGAATTAGGAGAGATAGAAATTGATGGTGGGTTTGCTATCAAACCAGGAGAAACTAAAGAAGTGCCCTTTACAGTGCCCTACCGTTTGGTGAAATCATCCAACGATGAACTCAAAGAAAAAGGAGGTGCATTGGGTGCATTAGGGAAGGTATCTGCTTTTGCCAGTGGAGAAAAGTCCAAATACTTTGTGGAGGCCGATGTAGACGTAAAAAGTGCGGCCCTGGACCCTTCTGACAAGCAAATGATTAAATTGGTCTAATCCATCCTATTTTAGACTTGATACGAACCAGTATCCTCCACCCAAGACAGGGTACTGGTTTTTTTAAACTACCGCGTTATTTTGGGCGACCCTTTCTTCCAAAAAAACTTTGATTTCTTCGTAAGATTCAATGGCAATAGGAATGTATACTACTCGGGCATTTTTCACGGCATTGTTTTCAGACAGCAAGTAGTAAATATGGTTCCAAAATCCAGCCTGCCTCAAAACCAATCCCAATTTATTTTCTTGCATATGAGTGAGCCGATCAAGTTGAATAAATGAGGTAGTTAACCGACTTCCTCTCCGTACGATTTTATCTGTTTGAATTTCAATAATCGTATTTTCTAGTGGGGTATTGTTGGTATAATAACGAATGGTTGCGGTGAGTGAGGCAATCAGCGTGATTAAAATGATGAGTTGCCAATGAAGCCCCACATTGATGATAGTCAAAGCCAATACCAGCAATAAGGTAGTGAAGATACTGGGCATTTGTTTGTGAAAGAACAATACTTTTTTGAAAGGAATCAATTTATTTTCGGCCATCATAAACAACCCTGTAAGCTGAAGTGCAGGAGAGGGACGATGTGTTTGAGGATAATATTGATTGATTGGAGATTTTAACAGTTCGGCATTGTGTTGGGCCTTTTCTAACAAGCTATGATATTTTTCCCAAAATTTTTCCTGAGCTGCTTTTTGCATTGGAGGATTCAAGGCTTGTTGTATCTTGATTTTATTAAAGGTATTCCACATTTGTCGGGCTTCATGTTCAAGCGTTTTAGTGTTGATGGGCAATTGTTTCGACATATTTGTGGGTATAAAGAGATGACTATTGATTCATTTTTGGTGAAAAAAATATACCACAAAAATTGATCTTTTTCAAGCGTTCCTCTTTATAAAACGGGGGCTTTTCTAAAAATAAACCAGAAATCAGGCCCTTGTACATAAAAAAACAGGTATTCTTTTGGGTTGAATACCTGCAGTTTATGATGATTTGATAGATAGGCAAAAACCTATTTCTTTCCTTCAGTAGCAGGTGCTTTTTCTTGCTTTCCGTTACTTTTTCTTTTCTTTACCGCTTGTTCAGGATCTTCCCCATTGATTTTTGCACGAATACTGATTTCCAACTCCTCAAATAAATCAGGGTTATCCAAGATTAATTTTTTCACTTTATCACGTCCCTGATCTAGTTTAGAACCTTTGTAAGAGAACCAAGAACCTGACTTTTTGATGATGTCGAGCTCCACACCCAAATCCAGAATTTCACCCACTTTGGAAATTCCTTCACCATACATGATGTCAAACTCTACTACTTTGAAAGGAGGAGCTACTTTGTTTTTCACAACTTTTACCCTGGTGCGGTTACCAGTTACGTTGTCTGCACTTTCTTTGATTTGGCCAATACGACGGATATCCATTCGGATAGAAGCGTAGAACTTCAAAGCGTTACCACCAGTAGTGGTTTCTGGGTTACCAAACATTACCCCAATTTTTTCGCGCAATTGGTTAATGAAAATACAAGAACAGCTGGTCTTGTTGATGGTTCCAGTAAGTTTTCTCAATGCTTGTGACATCAAGCGTGCCTGCAGACCCATTTTACTGTCTCCCATTTCGCCTTCAATCTCTGCTTTGGGTACCAGAGCCGCTACTGAGTCAATCACCATGATGTCAATGGCGCCAGAACGAATCAGGTGCTCGGCGATTTCAAGGGCTTGCTCTCCATTGTCAGGCTGAGAAATCAATAAGTTTTCGGTGTTAATCCCTAATTTTTCAGCGTAAGATTTGTCGAAAGCGTGCTCAGCATCTACAAATGCAGCAATGCCACCTAGTTTTTGAGCTTCAGCAATACAATGCATCGCCAAAGTAGTTTTACCTGACGATTCAGGTCCGTAAATCTCAACTACTCTACCTCGAGGAATCCCCCCCACGCCAAGCGCTATATCTAATCCCAACGATCCAGTGGGAATTACTTCAACTTCTACTACTTGTTCGTCGCTCAAACGCATTACTGTACCCTTACCATATGCTTTGTCCAATTTTTCCAAGGTCATTTGGAGGGCCTTTAGTTTTTCTGTAGTGTTATTATTTGACATAAGAAAAGTGCGTTAAAAAATGATTTGATTGCTAAGTGATAAATTAGGTACTTTACCCTAATTTTCAATGGATTGATAAAATAATTACTTTCAACCCCTCATTTTGCTATTAA
>CALDJV010000024.1 GCA_937899305.1 uncultured Cytophagaceae bacterium | reverse complement strand
GTTATTAGAATTCTTGGGAAGACTTGACAAATAATGTACCGCTCACTAATGATTAATTATATGTTTAACGCTAAATCAGCGACCAAATGAAAACAATAAACTACTTTAAAAAGTACAGTATTTATGCCTTATTGTTAGTAGGGATGGTATTTTCTGGATGTAAAAAAGACGAAGCAACCCCTGAGCCAGAGAATGAGCTAGAGGTAATCACCGATGTGAAACTTGTTTTTACCAATACTGCTGATGCCAACGATGTAGTAACGGCAAGAGCTCAAGATCCCGACGGGGCAGGTGTACAAGAATTGGCGATACTGGATGAAATCAACTTAGGGATAGGTAAAACTTATACTTTGACTTACGAAATTTTCAATAACCTTGAAACTTCAGGTGAGGACATCGGAGAAGAAATCAAAGATGAAGATGATGAGCATCAATTTTTCTTCAGCTTCACCGAAAATGCATTTACCAATCCTGCCGGAAACGGAAACATTGACAATGCGTCTGATCCGATCAACTACAATGACAACGATGGAGCCAACCCAGTAGGTTTGTCTACTACTTGGACTACCTCGGCTACTGCAGTGACTGCAGGTGAATTTACGGTTAGATTGCAGCACCAGCCAGGAGTAAAGACTGCTACTTCAGGAGCAACTGATGGAGACACTGATTTTAACTTAAAGTTTGTATTGAACATTAAGTAATTTCATTTTCAAAATTATTCAATCACTCATCTCAGTTGAAATACATTGGGGTGAGTGATTTCTATTTTGGTTCAAAGAAGTTATTTTGTTTCCCCAAGTCCAGTATTTCGTACCTGCCTTTACAAAGTGTTTTTCATCCGCTCTAACAAAACATCCAATTTACGTCGAGAGATTGGTATTTGGCTGCCATCTCGCAAAATAAGACTCTCTCCTTCACGTTTGTCGTAACGCAACAGGTAATTTAAATTGATCATATGTGATTTATGGCAACGGAAAAACTTTTGAGCAGGCAACACTTTTTCATAATCTTTAAGTGGTTTGCTCACTAGTAAAGGGCTTTGACCCTTGATAAAAAACTGGGTGTAATTATTGTCGGCTTTCAGGTGGATAATATCATCTACCAAAGTGACCTGCATCCCATATTTATCATTCAATAAAATTTTTTGTTGCTCGGCTGGAGGGTTCTGAAGGTTTTGCAGTAAAGTTTGGATTTTAAGCTGTGACAAGTCCTGCCCAGAGGTTTCTTGAGTAGTTTCTTTGGCTTTATTTACCGCTTGTAGCAATTCATCTAAATCTATAGGTTTCAGTAAATAATCCAATGCACTAAATTTAATGGCCTTGAGGGCATATTTTTCGTGGGCAGTGGTAAAAATTACCTTGAAATCTGTGGCGGGCAATTGACGCAAGAGATCAAAGCCGGTTCCGGTGGGCATTTCAATATCTAAAAATACCAACTCTGGTTGTATCTGCTCAATGAGTAGCTTGCCTTCCTGTATGTTATTGGCTTTTCCTAATAGCGTTAAGTTTGGACAATAACGCTGTATTTGTTCGCTTAAGAAATTTTGGGCTTTTGGATTGTCATCTACAATTATTGTCTTCATAGTAGGGACTGCTTCTGATGTTTAAATTTGTTGGTAAGGTAAATGAAATACTACTTGAGTACCCTTTTCCAAATGTTTAACCTTAAATGTAATATTTTTTTTCAAACTCTGCTGATAAAGCGCGATGCGTTCTTTGGTAATGACTGTAGCAAGTGAGCGATGCGACTGATTAGGAGGTGACTTGGCTCGGAGCGACTCCTCAATTCCTTTTCCATTATCTGTAATTCGCAATACAATGACGGTTTGCGCCAGACTAAAATCAATCGTGATCAAGCCATTTTCTCTCAAATGAGCAATTCCATGTTCAATGGCATTTTCAATAAAAGGTTGAGCAAACATGGGCGGAATAGCAATCATTTCGGGGTCCAATTGATCATCAATATTCACTTGATATTCAAAATTGCCATCGTAGCGCAAGTTTTGTAGTATCAAATAGTTTTCCAGCATTTCTATCTCCTCTTCCAGGCTAATGTACTCCTGACGGGAGTTTTCCAATACGGCCCGCATTAGCTTAGAAAACTTGGCCAAATACACACTGGCATTCTGGCTCTCATTAGTGACTATATAATGCTGAATGGCCCCCATGGCATTGAAAATAAAGTGGGGATTCATTTGGAGTTTGAGCGACTCAAGTGCGGCCTTGTTGAGGGCATTTTCAAGGCGGGCTTTGCGTTGATAAGCCCGCACCCGAAAAAAGGCAATGCCACCCACCATCATCAAACTCAATAATGCCATGGCAGTAATGAACCACCACTTCTCCCAGATCGGATAAGCAATATCAATGGTAATTGTAGCGGTTTTTTGACTCTCAATGCCATCTTCATTGACTGCCTTTACCTGAAACTGATACTTGCCAGAAGGCAGCGCCGCATAACGAGCCAAATTACTGTTACTATTGCTATAGTTCCACTGCTTTTCGAGGCCCTGCATACGGTACTTGTATTTGAACTTACCTCCACTACGCAAAGCAATGCCCGTAAAATGGATGGTGAGGTTGTTTTCGTTATAATCGAAGTGGTATTGTTTCTGAAGCTTTTGAGACTGTTTACGCAACGACACCCCAGTGATGTAAATCAAAGGAGGCGTATAATTGGTGGTGTTAAATTGTTTGTTGAGTACTGATAAACCTGCTGCAGTGGCCAAATAAATTTTATCTTTTTGGATGATCAAATCTCGGATCTCATTGCTGGGTAATCCATCTGCCTGGTCATATATTCGAGATTGTTTGGTTTGCAGGTTGTACACTTGCAAGCCTTTGTCAGTGCCTAAATATAAATCATTCCCTTCTTTGAATATGCGACGACAATAGTTGCTCACCAATCCATTTTGGGTATCGAAGTGCCGAATAATTTTTTTGTTCTTAATGGCAAATACGCCTTGTTGGGCGGTGCCTACCCACAATACCTGATCAGCATCTTGGGTCATACTCAAGGCAATGATGGATTGTTGGTCGGAGACCTTTATTTCTTTTTGGCTATTATTTTCGTAATAATACAATCCATCGGCATAACCTATCCAAAACCGTGATTGATCGCTTTCAACCCAAGCTACTCGGCTTCTTTTGTACCTTAAGTATCTACTCCTGTTTTCTTCATTGTAAGTAAAGCCAGGAAAGATATCGGACGAAACACCAGGATCTGTATTGCTTAAAGGAGAAATATAGCCAATGCCTCCTGCGGCAATAAGTAGGAATTTGTTTTGATACAAACACAATGATTTTGGCGTACTGCCACCAAAAATCCTATCTGTGATTTTCATAAGTTGGGGATCGAAAATCAAGAGATCGGCATTCTCTATATACAATTTTTGGCGGGCTTCATCCCAAAGCAAGCACTCTACGTCTCCTTCTGGCAAACGGTAGGTTTGGGTGATCTTTTGCTTTTGAGTATCAAAATAAAACAACCGATTGCCATTGGTACCAATAAAAAGATTCCCTTGAGCATCTTCCTCCAAATCGTTGATTTGCTCATACTTCAGGGCTGAATTGCTGGCATTAAAATGTAAAATCTCTTTGTTTGGCATTTTAAACAAGCCGTTACCGAGGGTGGTAAACCAATAGTTATGTTCCCGGTCTTGAATGACGTGGTTTACAAATTTATTTTTTAAAATCACCCTTTGGTTGTCAATTCGCTGGTATTGAGGTGAATACACATGAGCGCCCTGATTGGTCAACACCCAAATGTTACCCTGTGAATCCAGTTGAGTAGTGGTGATCAGTGCTTCCTGGGTAGCAAAATCTTCAAAAACTTTTTCCCAACGTTTGGTTTGGAGGTCATAGAGGGCAAAGTGTCGATTACTAGTACTCAAGATAATTTTATCTTTGGTAAAGGTAAAATAGAGATACCACAGCGGAAGGTCAATCGAGCAGATCAGGTTCAATTGACTGTCTATTTGATGCAAAGCTTTGGATCCCAATACCCAAACCCGATTGTAATCGTCAATAAAAATTTTGCCGGCCTGTAATGGCTCTGCCTTGTAGCGTAGCGGTTTGTGGTTATACTGCCATTGTTGAGTGTATGGGTCATTTACATATATCACTCCATTTTTTCCAGTCATCCAGATACGATCATTCTGATCAATTATATAATGATGAAATCTTTGGGTTTTTAGTGCTTCTGGAAGGCGTATGTGCCGTACTTTATTTTGAAATAAATAAAATAATTGGCCACTGAAGTTGGTAAAATAAATACGCCCTCGGCTGTCCTCTTGAATATTGGTAAAGGATTTTCCTTGCGCTCCGGGTACTTGAAAGGTTTGAAAACGAACACCGTCGTAACGACAAAGCCCCGCTTCGGTACCCAGCCAAAGGTATCCTTTACTATCTTCCTTGATATGGTATATTACCATACTAGGCAATCCATCACGATCGGTAATTTGCTGTATGTGAGGAGATTGTCCAGGAAGCTGAGAGAATACATGAATAAAAAAAAGAAATAAAATGTAGGTGTAATATTTCAAATGTATTGCTTGTTGTATTGTCTTACTGTTAAAAAGCCGAGACGACTTCTATTTTTATAAATTGCAAAGCTATAAAATTTGCCAGAGAAGCGAAGTAAAAACATAAATAGCCGTAGTGATTCCATTATATCAGTCTGTTGATCAAATGGTTTTTACCACTCCCTCATTTGCCTTTACCGTTCCCCCTCGATACAGTACCATTCTCTCAATAGCCAAGCAGAACATCATTGTATGACTTACCTTCGTAGTAAGTAGTTATTCATGTCCATTACACTATTGAAGAGTAGAAGATGGCAGTGCATTAATAATAAGACGTGGTGAACGCTCATTTATCACCTAAAAATCGAGAATACAAGCAAAAAGATGGCCTACTACTGGTAGAATCTGACTTGCTTGTGCCGTTAGTGATCAATTGTTCCACTTTGCGTCACTATGGACTAATAAAACTTAATTTAAATATTTAATCATTAAAATTCAAACACATGAAAACGTTAGAAAGCTTTGAAAATCAGGCGATTGAAAATTTAAAAGCAATCAAAGGTGGAGCCGATGATAAGAAAATACCGACGTAGAAAACGCAGAGAGCCCAGAGGTGTGATTACTGTGGTGGTATACAGTTCAAATGGAGGTGATTAATCTCGATTGTTCAACTCGTTTTTTAGATTCAACAAATTGCGAAGTATTTTTTAATGCTTCGCAATTTGAATTTATATGTCTACCCTGATAACTGGTAGTTGTTTTTTTGAAAAAAGCCAGTTCAATTTTCCATTCTCTCATTTACATCTACCATTCACCACCAAAAAAACACCGTTCCCTCATTAACCAAGTTTCGCCTGACTAGTCTCCTTATTTTTGACTGAATTCAATATAAAAACTCTTTGAATCAATAACTTATATATTGAGAAACATGACGAAAAAAACAATTGCAAAATGTGGACGGATCAGCCTTGCCACATTATTGTTGAGTGGACTACTGGTATTTTCAGGCTATAGCCAGTTTGTAACCACTTGGAAATCGAGTAATTCGGGCACTTCTAGTAACCAACAAATCACAATTCCAGGTACTGGAAACTATACGGTAAAATGGGAAAGAGTAAATGACCCTAATACCAATGGAACAGTAAATGCTACTGGTGCGGTCACCATTAATTTCCCTTTTGCGTCTACTTACAAGGTCACCATTACCGGAGGACTTACCCAGATTAAGTTTGCCAATGGAGGTGATAAAAGAAAATTGCTTAGCATAGAACAATGGGGCAATATTGCTTGGACTTCTATGGAAGAGGCATTCTCGGGGTGCCGTGATATGGTATACAATGCAACCGACATTCCTGATCTCAGTCGAGTAACTTCATTACGAGCTATGTTCAGGGGATGTAGCCGTTTTGATGGAAACATTGGCAACTGGAATACGAGTAACATCACAGACATGAGCGAAATGTTTACTTATGCCACTACTTTTAACCAACCCATTGGCAACTGGAACACCAGCAATGTCACCAACATGGAATCCATGTTCCAGAATGCGGTAAGTTTCAACCAACCTATTGGCAACTGGAACACCAGTAATGTCACCAATATGAGAAGGATGTTCTTGGTTCTTATTTTTCTTGCCGACAATAATGTTTCAAAGCGAACTACTTCAACCAATAGTAGTTTTAATCAACCCATTGGTAACTGGGATGTGAGTAAAGTAACTAATATGGAGTCTATGTTTACCAATGCAGATAGGTTCAATCAACCCCTCAATAACTGGAATACCCAAAATGTAACCAATATGGCTGGGATGTTTTCGGTATCTTTCAGGACATCAATTTTTAATCAGCCACTCAATAATTGGAATGTCAGTAAGGTAAAGGATATGTCTTCTATGTTTTTGGGAGCCAGCAATTTCAACCAAAACCTTGGCGACTGGGACATCACTAGTGTAACCAATATGACCAACATGATATCCGGATCTGGTTTGAGCTTGGGGAATTATGACCGAACTTTGATTGGGTGGGCGACTCAAAATGTACAACCTAATATTACCTTCAATGCGGCAGGTCTCAAGTACTGTGCGGGAGAGGCCAGTCGAACTACTTTGACCAATGCCAGTACCAATAATTGGAATATTATCAATGATATGAAAGCTTGCCCAGACAGGGACATTGAAGTACAATTTGAAGGCAATGAGGTAAGCAGTGGTGGAACCGCTGATTTTGGCGCCAGCAATACTACAGTCAAGACCTTTACCATTCGCAACCTTGGTACTACCAATGCCCTTAACTTATCGGGCAGCCCTATTGTAACCGTCACTGCGGGTACTGCCTTTGCCGTGACCCAACAACCTGGAGCCAGTACCATTGCACCCGATGGCTCGCTTACTTTCAAGGTAAGCTATACCGCGGCTACCAGTAATGACGTAGGTACCCTGAGCATTGTCAGCAATGACCCTGATGAAACCACCTACACAGTTGAACTCAAAGGAAGTTTAAAGAAGATAGATCAAGTGATTAGCTTTACTTTGGGTAGCAATGTTACCAAAGTTTTTGGCGATGCAAATTTTGACCTGACCGCTACGGGAGGAGCCTCGGGTAATGCCATTACATTTACCAGTTCTGATGCCAGTGTAGCCACCATTTCGGGCAATGCGGTAACCATTGTAGGCATAGGTACGACTACCATTACTGCTCGTCAAGCTGGAAACGATAACTATAATGCAGCCATCAATGTAACGCAGGTATTGACGGTAAACAAAGCAAACCAAACCATTACCTTTAGCTTAGGTAGCAATGCCACCAAAGCTTTTGGTGATGCCACTTTTGATGTTACCGCCACTGGGGGAGCCTCAGGCAATGTAGTTACTTTTACCAGTTCTAATGCCAATGTGGCTACTATTTCAGACCGTACAGTAACCATTGTAGGCGTAGGTACGACTACAATTACCGCCCGCCAAGCCGGGAATAATAATTACAATGCAGCGGCTGATGTAACTCAAACCTTGACGGTGAACAAGGCAGATCAAACCATTACTTTTGATTTGGGCAGTAATACCACCAAAACCATTGGCGATGCAGCTTTTGACTTGGCAGCCACGGGAGGAGCCTCTGGCAATGCCATTACATTTACCAGTTCTGATGCCAATGTGGCTACCATTTCGGGTAATACAGTAACCATTGTAGGAGCAGGGATCACTACCATTACCGCCCTTCAGGCGGGGAATAACAACTACAACGCCGCGACCAATGTCACCCAAACTTTAACTGTGAACAAAGTAAACCAGACCATCACTTTTGACCTGGGCAATGATGCTACTAAAACCTTTGGCGATGCCAGCTTTGACCTGACTGCCACCGGAGGAGCTTCGGGTAATGCCGTTACCTTTACCAGTTCTAATCCAGACGTTGCTACTATTTCTGGAAGCACGGTGACCATTGTAGGCGTAGGTACTACCATCATCACGGCCAGTCAGTCGGGCAATGACGATTACGATGCGGCTACCGATGTAAATCAAACCTTGACGGTACAAAGTACGGTTACCTCATTGCCTCAGCAACTTAAGTCTGGTGAGATATCGATTTTTCCTAACCCAGTAAGTGATATGTTAAGAATCAAGATTACCCAAAAGGTTTCATACAACTATGTGGAAATAACCCTATCAAACCATCAAGGGAAGAAAGTATTGTTGATGGGCAAAGCGATTAAAAATGGCCAGATAGAAATTCCAGTAGCGCAATTGGCTGCCGGAGAGTACCTGTTACATATCAGTACTGGTGGAGAAACCATTGTGCGTAGGTTCGTCAAGCTTTAAAACATTTTTTAAAAAGAAACCAATGAAAACATTATATATCGTCATTTTGCTGGCAATAGGGTTGGCGGCTTGTAAAAACAACAGCAGCGACCCAGCCCCTGGTAATACTACCAATCAGAACTTATTGAAAACCTGGAAAGTATCACAAGTATTAGAGGGTACATTGGATATTACCAGTGAGTTTAGTCAGTATCGCCTTACGTTTGAAGAAACCAATGGCAGTAAAAACTTTACTTTGGTAAAACAGGATGGTACTTCGCTTACTGGAAGTTGGGAGATTTCAACCGATGAAACCACCATTACGCTTACTACCAATGGTAATGTGATTACGTTAAGTGGGGTGCGTATTTCGGCCTCTGAACTGAAATATGCTACAGATGAGGAAGGAAAGACCGGACTTGTACGGCTTACTTTTGTCTTAGGGCCTGCCTAAAGCTTATTTGGCAATCAGGTAACTTCAGAGAGAGAGATTGCCTGGTTGCTTGTTTTTATAAGGTAAGATTTGCTACTGGTAATTGAATAAAATCAAAAAGAACTAAAAATTAAGCCACCCCTAAAACCTGGGGTGACTTAAATTGGGCAGAAAAATCAAACGATTGTTTGAGAATTAGTTGATGTCTTGTACATCCATGACCATGTTTTCCCAATTTCTTTGGTTTTCAAGCTCAAACTGCAATCCTTTTTCGTCGGCTACGGTAAAACGTTTGATTGCAGGCGTTTTGCTTGTTGCTTGATAAAGCTGGTAAGCTTCTTCTTTGAGTGCGTCAGCGATTGGTAAATCAATAGAAGCATATACGGCTCTTTTGCAAGCTTCAATTGATTCAGCAGGAAACTGAGCAATGCGATTTGCCAAGGCATCAACGTAGGGACCAATCTCATCTGGGTCAAGGGCCTTATTGACGGTACCCCAAGCTTCGGCCTGATCAGCATCCCAATCTTTAGCACCCAAGATAATTTCAAGGGCTTTACCCAAACCTACTTGGCGAGCCATGCGAGAAGCACCACCACCACAAGGTAAAATTCCCATACCTACTTCCATTTGCATAAATTTAGCTTTTCCACGAGCAGCAAAGCGCATGTCCAAAGCCAAAGCCATCTCATGACCACCACCGCGGGCAAAACCCTCGATTTTGGCAATAGTAGCTTGTGGTACATTGCTAATTCGTTCTAGTACCGCTTGCAAATCAAGTAGTTTTACTTCATTTCTTGGTACAGCTTCAGTAGACATGTCTTTCAGAAGGTTGGTGTCGTAGTGACATACCCAGATTTCAGGGTTGGCTGATTCAAAAACGACTACTTTTGCACTTCGGTCTCGCTCGAGACGCAAAGCCAAGCTATTTAAATCGGCCAGCATTTCTTGACCTTGAACGTTGACTGGACCAAAGTTGATGGTTACAGTTAAAATTGCACCTTTTTGCTCTGCGGTGAATGTTTGAAAGTTTTTGTAATCCATGAATTACTCTATTTTAAATTGTTTATCTCTTAACAAATGATGACACAAATTTAGAGTAAGCCTCAGATTATAGTTTGGTAAAAAATAAGGAGGTTTTAGTAAAAAAGAATGTTTCGGTTTTTAGTCCACAGTTTCTTTAGTTGGGAGTTGGTAGATCGTAGTTAGTAGTTTTGTTTAGTCCACAGTCGATGGTTCATAGTCCACAGTAACGCAAAGCGGAACCTTTAGTCCTGAGCGAAGCCGAAGGAACTAACAATCAATCATCAACAATTGCTATGGCGCCTCGCGCAACCATTTAACAATG
>CALDJV010000023.1 GCA_937899305.1 uncultured Cytophagaceae bacterium | reverse complement strand
ATCTCTCGTCGCTATACTTCTTCAAAAACTTGTCCTGTAAGGAACTTCAGGAGCTCCTTTGGTTAAACTAAAAGGGCAAAGATTAGCTAAAGCTAGCGCTCGTCACAGCAAGCTGTAGACTCGGTTTTTTGAATCGTCTAGCAACCAGATACTTGTCCTGTAAGGATCTACCAAATTTGGATTAGCTTCGCAGAGCTTGAACTTCGTTCTGCGATTAGTTTATTTTTTCCATTTTACTAAATATTTTCACAAGGCTTATTTAAACAATAATTAATGTCAATTTCAATTAAAGTGTTTACTTCGTCTAACGCGAAAGTAAGCCATCATCGCCTGGGGGCGCAGCACTTCATGGGCATTGAGTGGACTCAACCCGGAAGTAGCCTCGAAAACGAGATTCTTTGGCAAAAGGCCCGAGAATACGCCCAAAAACACGCTATAAAACAATGGTTGCTAGATCGTAGTCGCGTATCAGTTTACATTCCTCATACTACCTGGATGCACAAATCGTGGTTGCCAAGTATGCATAATGTAGAGTACATTCCCAATAAGGTTGGAATCGTGATGGCCGATCATTTATTTTGTCAACTACTTCAGAAAGAAACAAATTCCATCTTTGAGTCGGACAAAGCTTATCAAGTGGGTATGTCTCGCTCAAAGGAGCCTGCTAAAGATTGGTTGTTGAGCCTTGATGAAGTATCTAAGGAAAAAGAGGTCTTGTTGGCTAGTTAAAGTTAGGGGTTCGTTTTGACTTCAAGTTGAGGGTACGCCTTTGGTCCACAGACGAGGGTTTTGATCAACAAAGTCCTGTTTTTCAACTTGTTCAAATCGAACAGCTATTTTTTCAATCTTAATTAGCAACAAAACTCTTCAAAAGTAAAGCCCCTTGTTTTTTTAAAATGTGGGGCTTTTCAATGCTATTTTATAATTAGAGCTTTTATTTGAACAAGTGCTGATGAATTTCCTCTCGAGTTAGTATCTTAGTGAATTGCCATTTTTTTCCTTTCCTTGTGTATAGTCTTCCACGTTTGATCAATCTGTCAGGTTTATCCTGATGATAATAAATTGCTTTATGCAAGTGCTGGGGCAGTTTTGAACAAACTACTCCGCTACATTTTGCATCACATATCGATACCATTTTTTTGGTTTTTTGCCCGAGAGAATCAAAATAAACTTGAGTACGTTTCCGCTTTCCAAACCATTTGGGCTTCCGTTCAAAGTTTTTTTCAACCAATCCATTTCTGTAATAGAATATTTCTTTTTCATCGTCTATGTACAACGCCCTATTTCCATTTTTATAAAAACTCATCAAACATTCTCCTTGATTTACTGGAAATTCCAGGCTTTTCAAGCCTCCATTCCGAAACCATTGCTTCAACGTATCCACCAGTCTTCCATTCTTAAATATACCTTCTGATCTTTTATTTCCATTATAATAATAGTCAACCACTTGACCATTCGCAATGCCATCACAAATCGTATAAGGCCCCGGAATGATTCGTCTTTTCTTTGGCCTTTTCTCTAAAAATATCATCGGATCGCTATAATGTCGCAACCCAAGACGACGTTTCAAAGCAGGTAAATAGAAAGTGTCCTTTATGCTACTACGCTTGTTCACCTCTACATCAATCAAAGAGGTATTGAACCCATCATGTACTCCCAAAAAATAATGCCCCACTTGAAGCAATACTGTACCTGCTTCTGGACCACCATCATAAAAAACACCGTTCCCTCCAACACTCCAAGTCACTGTAGTGGCTACCTTTCCAGTACAAGGATCAATAAAAGTGGGTTGAAAAGTAATGGACTGGGCTTGAACATTCAAATGGCACACAAAAAATAACTCGATCAATTTGTACATAAAACTTCAGTAATCAATGTGTATCAGAAATACGCTTGAGTCAACCTGTGATGTCTCAAATGTATTTGGAAACATTTAGTAACGCGTTCGCAATAACTGTCCGATTTAGTTTTATCCCTCTTCGCTACACTTCGTTGCTTTTATTCCCCGTAGCCCTGCTACGAGCGCAAAAAGCGCCTCGTCTAGCTTTGAGTGATTTTACTAAAACCTCGACACTTATTTTGAAAGTGTTACTTAATTGGGTAAAAACCAAGGAGATTTAACCAGAATGTTGTAAATATTCAATTCATTTGCTTTTTTGTACAAAAATTTTGAAACGGAAAAACAAGACTAAACAATCAAATATGGACAATAACCCCGAACTCAAAGCTTACTGGAAAACCAATCTACGCTACCTCAGCATCTTGCTAATCATTTGGTTTACTGTTTCTTACGGCTTTGGAATTTTATTAGTGGATGAACTCAACAGCATTCGTTTGGGTGGCTTCAAATTGGGTTTTTGGTTTGCTCAACAAGGCGCCATTTTCACCTTTGTAATACTCATTTTCATCTATGTAAGGTTAATGAACAAATTGGATAAAAAATACAATGTAGATGAGAAATCCACCAAAGATCGTGTTGATTAAATAAGTTATATGGACTATTGTTCTATTGTTCCGCCTGCGGCTCATTGTTGCATTGTTAAATGGTTGCGCAAAGCGACAATGAGTTCCTTATTTTCGCAAATATGACAATAACTGAACCGAGTTCAGCGAAGCTAATTGCTCCGCTTTGCGCTACTATGGACTGAGTACTAAACAAAACTACCAACTCCTAACTACGATCTACCAACTAAAGAAATCTACCAACTAAAAAACTATCTCTAAAAATACTAAGAATGGATCTAAGCGTACAAACCTGGACTTACCTCATTGTGGGGACTACTTTTATTGGTCTCAGCTCTGGGTTAAAACCCTGCACTTTCAGTGCAATACTTTAGTAATGCGAAAAAATCGGGTCTCGTCTGCGAATTTGAGCAACTTGCCCGCATTGCGACACGGGTTGGCTAAAGAGGACTTTCAGTCCGAGCGCAAAACCCCTGTACTTTCAGTGCAGGGTGGTTTAGTTTATACATAGGCATTGCCATTTGGTCGAGAGCAGGTTCTACCAAGGAATTTTATGTAGCAGGCGGAGGAGTACCTCCCATTGCCAATGGAATGGCTACCGCCGCGGATTGGATGTCGGCCGCGTCATTTATATCTATGGCTGGGTTGATCTCTTTTATGGGCTACGATGGGGCCGTTTACCTCATGGGTTGGACAGGGGGCTATGTGTTATTGGCTTTATTGTTGGCTCCCTACCTTAGAAAATTTGGAAAATTCACCGTACCCGATTTCATTGGTGATCGCTACTACTCCGATGTCGCACGTACCGTGGCCGTCATTTGTGCGCTATTTGTGTCGTTTACTTATGTAGCAGGCCAAATGCGGGGAGTAGGCGTCGTATTTTCTCGTTTCTTAGAAGTACCCATCAATTGGGGAATCATTATTGGTATGGGGATTGTATTTTTCTATGCGGTATTGGGTGGAATGAAGGGAATCACTTATACCCAAGTAGCCCAGTATTGCGTATTGATTTTTGCCTTTATGGTACCTGCCATCTATATTTCCATTCAGCTCACCAACAATCCTATTCCCCAACTGGGTTTTGGTGGCAATGTATCCGAGGGGATTCCTTTGCTAGATAAACTGGATAAACTTCATCAAGAACTGGGGTTTACCGCGTATACCGATGGATCTAAAAGTATGATTGATGTGTTTTTTATCACCGCAGCACTTATGATAGGTACCGCAGGGTTGCCCCACGTTATTGTACGCTTTTTTACGGTACCCAAAGTAAAAGACGCCCGTATTTCGGCGGGTTATGCTTTGGTATTCATTGCTATTCTGTATACTACAGCACCAGCCATCGCGGCTTTTGCCCGTACCAACCTCATTACTACCATTCAAGACAAAAAAGAGTATCGGGCGATGCCTGAGTGGTTTAAAAAATGGGAAGAAACCGGACTGATTGCCTGGACTGACAAAAATAAAGACGGTCAAATTCAATATTTCCCTGGGATCCCTTTGAAGGTAAACCCAAATTTGATCCCAAAAAAGGCGCTTCAGGCGAACGATTGGTAACCAATCCAACCACCAACAATAAAAACGAATTGTACATAGACCGTGACATCATGGTATTGGCCAACCCTGAGATTGCCCGTTTGCCTAATTGGGTCATTGCCTTGGTAGCGGCTGGTGGACTGGCTGCTGCGCTTTCTACTGCCGCTGGGTTGTTGTTGGTCATTTCTACCTCAGTTTCACACGATCTCATCAAAAAACAAATCAACCCCAATATATCCGAGAAGGGGGAACTACGCTATGCGCGAATAGCTGCTGCAGTAGCGGTAGTAGTAGCCGGTTTGTTTGGCATTTATCCTCCAGGCTTTGTGGCCCAGGTAGTAGCTTTTGCTTTTGGATTGGCTGCCGCTTCATTCTTTCCAGCCATCGTATTGGGTATTTTTGACAAACGCATGAATAAAGAAGGTGCCATTGCTGGAATGATAGTAGGGTTGTTATTCACCATTGCCTACATTGTATACTTTAAATTTTTGGGAGGTACTTCAGCTGGTTGGTGGTTTGGCATCTCTCCGGAAGGTATTGGTACGTTGGGTATGTTGCTCAATGCCTGCGTTGCTTTAGTTGTCTCCCGCAATACTCCAGCACCTCCAAAAGAAGTGCAAAATTTGGTAGAACAAATTCGTTTTCCCAGAGGGGCAGGTGATGCTCACAAGCATTGATGAATCAATATGTTGGGTAGCTCATTCACTGATTTTGTGTGATATATTTTGATTATTCAAAGTTAAACAATATTTTTGATACTAAATATTCAGTATATATAGTATGAGCTACTCTCTTTCACTTTCTAAGGCCATTTTGGTAGTTATTTTTGTTTCTGATAAAATTCAGCAAGGTATGTTTGACTTCTTGCCTACCAAAACCATTGCTGAGGTCATCAATATTCCACGCCCTACATTGGTCAAGATTCTCCAAAGCCTGTCTAGAACTGGTATTTTAGAAACCAAAGAAGGTAAGAATGGAGGGGTACGCTTGGCCAAGTCGCCTCAAGAACTCACCGTATTAGATATATTCAATGCCATGGAGAGTGACAAAAGCCTCTTTCAAACCTCTTTCAATATTTTGGCGGAGGGTGGACGTCCCAATAAGGCTCAAGAATCAGTAGCTCAACTACTCAATACAGCTGAAAATGAGATGAAAAAGACATTGGCAGCCAAAACCATTGCCGAAATATTAGAAGAAATGAGTCAATAAAGATTCATTTTTTTTACCCAATACTATATATTCATAATATATAGTATAATTTGAATAGCGATTTATCAAATATTGATAAGCCTTATCAGTGGCTTACAATCTGATAGATTGAAAATTGTTATGAGTTTTATTTTTTTCACCAAAACTATATATTCAATATATATAGTTTATATATTTAAAATCATGAATAAATTAATCATTGTTTCAGTTCTTTTGACCATTGCTGTTTTTCAAACCAATGCCTTTGCTCAGCAGTCGAAAACGCGTATTTCGCTAGAAATAGACCCTGCTACGTTTGTTTTCTCGGGATACTCAGCCCATATCAGAGTACAGCCAGCCAACACTCAGCATGTTTTGGTTGGAGCTGGGGTGTACGCAATGCAACTCCCTGATTTGATTGTGGACCTCAACCCTAAAAACCAAGGAAAAGGTTGGACAAGCAAAATCAAGTTGGGATATGGCTTGTTTGGAGAATACTATTTTGACGAGGTCAACCAAAGCTGGTTTGTAGGAGGACAAGTTAGCTTACAAGATTATCAGATAACAAATATCGAGAATGATAGTGAAGCTAATTTTACCAATTTCCTTCTGATGGCTTACGGGGGGTATGTATGGAAACCTTTCCAAAAAAGCCCGTTTTACCTGAAACCATGGGCGGGGGTTGGATATACTACTAAAATTTCGGGGGGAGCTCGAATCAATGAAAAAGAATATGACATTGCGCCAATCACCATGTTTGTTACCCTGCATTTAGGCTATACCTTTTAGAGCAGTAGGCACTTTTTGGTGTATCTTCTATAGCGTTTCACCAATCACCCGCAATACCAGCAGGCGAGGAAAGGGGACGCTTTTCTATTTATTGTCTAAAGTTTTCATCATAAATTTTTATTTTTAAATTGACCATCCTTAAAACCGACCTACATACAAATCAAGTGTTTAGATATGGCAGATAGAATACACACCTTGGGTGGTTATATCCACGAATATGAAAAAAGCGTGTCTGATCCGGAAGCTTTTTGGGCTTCTATTGCAGAAAATTTTTATTGGCGAAAAAAATGGGATAAAACCCTGGAATGGAATTTTGACGAACCTAAAGTAGAATGGTTTATCAATGGAAAGCTAAACATCACCGAAAATATTTTTGAGCGCCAATTGTTTACTCGGGGAGACCAACCTGCCATTATTTGGGAAGCCAACGATCCTAGTGAACCGAGTATTACCCTTACCTATCGGGAGTTATATGCCAAGGTCTGTCAGTTTGCCAATGGTTTGTTAGCACAAGGGGTAAAAAAAGGAGATCGGGTCGTCATTTATATGCCTATGGTGCCCGAAGCAGCAGTTGCTATGTTGGCTTGTGCTCGCATTGGAGCCATTCATTCGGTTGTTTTTGCGGGGTTTTCTTCCAATGCCTTGGCCGACCGTATCAACGATGCCCAAGCTACTACTGTGTTGACTTCAGATGGGGGATACCGTGGAGCCAAGGTATTGGAAATCAAGAAAATAGTAGACGAGGCCCTGGAAAATACGCCCTCTATCGAGCGAAGCATTGTACTGAAGCGTACCAACAGCGATGTAGTCATGAAGCCAGGAAGGGATATTTGGTGGCATGAAGTCATAGAGGGAGTATCGGCTGAAAATAAAGCGGAAGAAATGGACAGCGAAGATATGTTGTTTATTTTATATACTTCGGGTTCTACCGGAAAGCCCAAAGGGGTAGTACACACCACCGGAGGATATATGGTGTATACTTATTATTCCTTTAAAAATGTGTTTCAGTACAACTCAGGAGACATCTACTGGTGTACGGCTGACATTGGTTGGATCACGGGCCACTCTTATATTGTATATGGACCGTTACTGGCTGGAGCCACCACAATGATGTTTGAAGGCGTCCCCACCTTTCCCGATGCGGGCCGCTTTTGGCAAGTAGTAGAAAAACACAAAGTCAATCAGTTTTATACTGCTCCCACCGCCATTCGTGCTTTACAAGCTAAAGGGTTGGAATACGTAGAAAAATATGACCTCAGCTCGCTGAAAGTGCTAGGAAGCGTAGGTGAGCCCATCAATGAAGAAGCTTGGCACTGGTACCACGACCACATCGGCAAGGGCATGTGCCCCATTGTGGATACTTGGTGGCAAACCGAAACTGGAGGAATTTTAATTTCTCCTTTGCCGGGTATTACGCCTACCAAACCTACGTATGCTACCTTGCCTTTGCCCGGTATACAGCCTATTTTGGTGGACAATGAGGGCAACGAACTAAAGGGCAACAGTGTACAAGGCAATTTATGCATCAAATACCCTTGGCCTTCGATGATTCGCACCACTTATGGAGACCATGAACGCTGTCGTCAGACTTATTTTTCTTCTTACAAAGGGTTATATTTTACCGGAGATGGCTGCAAAAGAGATGAAGATGGGTATTATCGGATTTTGGGTCGGGTAGATGATGTCATCAATGTATCGGGGCATCGTTTGGGTACGGCTGAAATCGAGAATGCCATCAACGAACACCCATTGGTCAATGAATCGGCGGTAGTAGGATACCCCCATGATATCAAGGGACAGGGCATTTATGCTTACATTGTATGCGAAGCAGATGCAGCCAGCCACGATGAAGCACAAATGAAGCAAAGCATCATTAGCACCATCAATAAGATCATTGGGCCCATTGCCAAACCAGATAAAATATTGATGGTAGCAGGGTTGCCCAAAACTCGTTCGGGTAAAATCATGCGTAGGATATTGCGCAAAATTGCCGAGAATAATGCGTCTAACCTAGGCGATATTAGTACGTTACTGAACCCTGAAATTGTGGCTTCCATTATGGAAAAAGCAGGAGTAAAAGCGTAGGATATCATTCGCCGAATGTGAAATCTTAAATAATACCTGGTTCATTATTCTGTATATGAAGTAACTGACCTTTCGCAGGTCAAAAATTTGTTTATT
>CALDJV010000022.1 GCA_937899305.1 uncultured Cytophagaceae bacterium | reverse complement strand
ATCCCCTTTTTTTTACCAATAATAATTCACAGTATTTGGCGAACATGTTATTATATTTCTTTCAATAAAATCACAGAATACGCACCAACCATATGAACGAAAAGCCATTTACCAAACCATCCTACATTCCTCCAGATCATTATGACCTTTGGGAAATGTTCTTGATGTATGACGATGAATCATCACAAGAGGCTTTTTGGAGCAATTACGAAGCGGCCGTAGCTGCTTCGCAAAAAAGACGTAAACACCAAATGATGAGTGTGGCCAGCGATGACACACGCATATCACTAGAGCCTCAGATGATCGCCCTGCCTCAATTATTTACCATCGAACCCAATCAACGTACTCCTTTTCTAAAAAAGCTATGGGCTTATCAAGTTTGGCCAATTGCCAAAGCTTTTTCGGTAGCCTGGATTGCAATGAGTATTTTTTTTAGCATCATCAATAAAGATGGCAATTCTTACCAGTTATTGAGTATCAGTGCGATGTTATTGCTTTTTTTTATTGGCGGAATTGCCTATCATTATTGGGTGGTATGCCGCCCTTTGGCCGATATGCAACTTATCATAGATCGGCTAGGCATCATGAGAGAAGGAGCTGGACTGGATCATTTGAGCATCAAATACAGTGAAATTGTTGATATAAGAAAAGGGCCGATTGGATTACAAATCTGTTTGAAGCCCCGTGGGCGAATACAAGAAGATCGAGAATCAATTTTATTGCCAGGGGCATTACACAATTATACGCTGGTTTGTGAGTTGCTAGAGCACCACTTGGCTTACAATGATCAATATTATAGTTTGACCTCTTGATAAGAAACCACCCGGCATATGAATATCAAAAACACGCCCAAGGACAAGTTTCAAGAAATGTGGCAAACCTTTGTGGATGTGCCCTCGAATTTATCGCAAGTGGAGGTATTGGCACATACCGAGGCTTTTTGGCGAAGTTATGAAGCACTCATTGCTTACAATAAAAAAAAACAACTATGTGCGCAAAAAACTTTGCCTCGTTTAGAGTCTTGTACTTGCTTTGCGATAGACGCACGTAAAAGACATTTGCTATGGCGAACAATTTTTCGCGATCAGACTCGACAAATGTTCACGATATGGGTATTATTGGCCTCGTTTTCAAGTTTGGTTCTGATTTTTAGTGGGTTTTCGGCAAATATGCTGTTTTACGAAATTGTAGAATCTTTAAAAATCGTAAATATATTGATTTTATTGCCCTATTTCATCTTATTTTTGGGACGAATTCAGGCCAAAACCAGTGTTTTGAATACTGTGATAAAAGTATCTCCTGAACAAGTTTTGAGTATCAACCCGATGTCGAAGCCAGATTGCGTAAATTATGATCAACTGGTAGATATCCAACACCACGCCTTGGGGCTTTGCCTCATACGCGATGATGCCTTGGGTACATCTTACGGCGATTACGAAGCCTTGGTGATCCCTTATGCGTTGAAAGACTTTGACAAAGCCATGCAACAGATATATTTTTACTGGGAAAATAGCAAAGCCAAATTGTCTCCATTACCAAGTAAGGGAGGATTTAATAAATAGTCTTCCTATTAGAGCCAGTGGTTTTGCGAATAGATGAGGCTATTTTTTTGCACCCATAGCAGCGCTACGGGCAAGAAAAATAACGAAATATATTCGTGAAAGAACGGCTAATAATTGGGTATGTTATTTTTTAGATATTCCCTAAAGTGATTTGAAAAATAGAATAGCTGCTATGAGAATTTTCGAAACCATAAAACCTATTGAGTTAGAATACAAAGCTTCTGATTTGTGGAAAAGTTATGAGCAAGATAGCGCTGAAGAAAAATTTTGGAAAAGTTACCAAAAGCTCATTGCCAAAAGTAAGCAAACGAGCAAGGCATCTTTGATGAAGAGTGGTGGCAAACAAAATTTTGTATCTCTCATTTGTTATGCCAATGCACTAAAAAAACAAAGTGCTATGAAAGACATATTGCATCGCATCTTTGGTCGGTTGATCCTTCATGGGTTGGTTTGTTTTATAGTAGGAATGCTCTTATTGGTGGCCATGCCGCTTTTCCTGATCTTATGGATTCCATTGTATCTTGTCATATTTGCAGTGGTGATTATTAGTAGTTTGCAAAAACATCATAAAAGATCAGCATTGTTTAGATCGAGAGTGATCATCGCCCCCAACAATTTAGAGAGGATAGGAGGAGGACTAAGGCCGGTAAAGTTGAATTATGATCAGATATTGGATATCAAAGAAAACGACTTGGGCTTGCACATCGTGATTATGGACAAAGAAGTAACCACCCATGTCGGTGGAGTCACCAAGGATCATATTTTGAAGAAAGTAGCCATTGTTTTTCCTAGAGTGTTTGACCAATACGAAAAAGCAAAGGAGTTGATTTACTTTTACAAAGAAAACAATGATGCGACTAGAAAATACCGATTGAGTAACTAGCTTTCTAGCTCTAGAACCGTACGCCAAAGACGAGCCGCGTTTACGCCAGCATAGCCACTTTCCTGTCCGTCGTTGCATTCAATGATGATCCAATTTCCTTGAGCAGTAAGTGCTACATCTATTACCAAAAAAGGGACTTTCAGCCTTTGGGCAGCTTTTGAGGCGAGTGCAATGGCTTCTTGTTGTTGTGTGGTAGTCCAATCATAGTTGATTAAATGAGACCAATAAGCACCAACCCCCACCAGTTGAGTCCGCCACCAAAAGGTACGAAATTCAAATGAAATAGGTACTGTGTTTTCGGATGGATAGTTCAGCTTTTGAAGAGGCACAAATTCGCGACAAACCAGTTTTTGCCAATGCAAAATAGCGTCCTGCTGGTAAGCTTCCAAAATAAAATGCAAGTCTGCCAAGGTATTGGCAATGGACAAACGAGGGTTATGCTTGGCCGTTTGTCGGTTTCCTTTGATAAATACTGGCAACTCGAAATGCTCAAGGATTTGATGTACGGTGGGTATTTGCTCAAATACGAGGCTCCTTGGGGTAAACTCCCGGATTTTGGGGTACCAATGGGCCAACTCACTGGCTAAATAGTGTTGTTCGGGCGAATTGATCAATTGAAAACCAATGGCTTGCAGGTCTTCATAGGTCTGTACGTAATCGTCTATGGCTCCCAAGCGAGCTACCAAGGTTTGCGTGGTTTGTTGGCGAGGCCGAGCCACTTGGAATAGAGGTGAAAACTGGAAATTGTATGCCGGAATGTTGCATTTTTTTTCAGCAATCCAGACCCGGTTTTCTAACTCAAAAAAATCAATTCCTTTGAAGGTTTGCATTGGTACTATCGGCTATTGTAATTGTACATTATCTGGGTTTTTTAAAAAGTCCTTATTTTTTGTGGAATGTACCACCTCAGGGTATTGGGAATTATACAATATAAAAGCTACATTTCGTTAAAATAACCTACATATCTTACCCTTAATTTTAACTAACTATTAAATTTGCTTAATTTATTTTACAATACTTCATCGTAACTCTATTCAAAGTTTATCACGAATTTAAAAATAATTGAAATACCATTAGTGAGCGGTACATTATTTGTCAAGTCTTCCCAAGAATTCTAATA
>CALDJV010000021.1 GCA_937899305.1 uncultured Cytophagaceae bacterium | reverse complement strand
ACTTGTTAACCGGTTTCAAAAAGGTTTCGTAGACTGTTTCGAGGCGTTCTCCTCGACTGGTTTTCATACGAAAACCAGTCGTACCCGTAATGGGTTGGGCCTGAGATATATTTTGTAGCCGCAAGTTCATAAAGGCATACAACCAATGTTGAACAGCGGATTTTACTTTATCAGCTTCGGGTAGGGCCTGGTCTTCTTGAGTCGGAAACATCAGATTTTCGACCGAAGCAATGTTTTCTTCGGAATGGGTAAAGAAAAATCCACTTGTGTCACTCTTCATCTTTTGATGGTGAATGCGGTTTTCTTCCAGCGCTTCTTCCTCTACATTCAGCGGATACGCTTCTTCGTCTAAGGCCACAATACGCAAAAAATAAGTGCCTTCTTCCAAGTCGTTGGGCAAGCTCACCGTTTTGGTGCGGTAGTTTCGGCTAGATCCTGAATCTTTGAATTTGGCCAATGTGGTGATAAAAGTAAAATCCCGTTCTGACAATGACCGCATCAAGTCTATTCTAAAAGAAGCCAACTCTTCCAGCTCTTGAGGCTCGGGGAGGGTAGTAAACTTCAACTTGATTTTAGCCGGACTCTGTTCGTTTCCCCAAACTACCTTGGGTTTGTCTGGCATTTCCTCCGAAATCTCATTGGCTTGATTAATCTCAATTTTTTGGATGACTACTTGTACCTCTGCTACCTGATGGTCATCAGCTCGCGGAACTGAACCATAAGCCACCATCGGTTCTTGAGCCATATTTTTGGAATGCATGGGCAAGGGGATTTCTTCATCTTCACTTCCTTCTATGTCGAGTTCATCCAATGGCAAGTCTGGCCGATCCTCCTGCTCAAAGTTTGATTTTAAGTTATAGAAGAGATTGTTTTTAAAGGGTAACTTCATTGGATTCTATAATTTCAAAAGTAAGTTGTGAATGTAGTTTTTTTTAGTTGGTAGTTCTCTTTAGTCCATAGTCCAAAGTCGATGGTCCATAGTTTTTTTAGTTGATAGCAATTAAGTGAAAAATGAAAAACGTAAAGTGAAAAGTGGACGCCTTGCGCAACCATTTAGCAATGCAACAATAAGCCAAAGACGGAACAATGTAAAACAATAAAAAAATACAACAATAAGCCGAAGGCGGAACAATAGAATGGTAAGTAATTCAATTCTTCTTCAACATCACTACCATAATAAACAACCCCATCACTGGCATGGCAATCAACAACCCACTCAATAGCCAGGTAGACAGCCAAGCGCCCAATACAAACTCAAACCATTTCATATACAGCATCAAGATCAAGGCGTCAGCATATAAAGTAATAGCGCCGGGACAAAAAGCATTTTTCCATTGTGTTTCATGAAAAAGAATAATGACCATCAATACACTAATGGCCAAACCATATAACAAGGCGTCGATTTTAATATCCCCTGAGAAGCCCATGGGAGGGGCCGAAATTAAAAAACTGTTGCGTAAAACCACCACATTAAACGAGATAATCAACAACAACACAATACTTTTGGTCGCCCCCGAAGTAAATACATCTGCCATGTCCAAGGTAGTTGTAGCAGCAGTTTTGCTTGAGGCAGTATTTCCTTTTCCAGTTTTACTTCTGGAAGTGGGTGTTTTTTTCTGGGTCTTTGTGGGGCGTTTTGCCCGACTTTTAGTTGTTCTTTGTGTTGTCTTTTGTTGGTTCTCAGTCGTCTTTCTCTGCGTTTTTTCTTTGGGGGTCTGTTGTGCTGTTGTTTGTTGTTCCGCTGTTTGCTGTGCTGTAATCATGACCTCTGAATTTTAATTAATTTTTTTTCATAAACTTTTAGTGGAATCGACTTTAAAATATTTTTTCTAATAAATTTTTTAGGCTTTGCTCATCGTAAGTGGTTGAGTGCTAACAATTTTAGCGAGCAAAGCTTGTTTATCTCACGTTAGCGTGCTAAATTTGTTAGCAAATATACCGAATACGAAAATTATTAGCCAATATTTTTAACATTTTTTTGATATGTTTTTGAGCAAAAATTTAAAACACTTAAGAGAAAGAAATGGAAAGCAAACGCAGGAAAATCTAGCAAATGCGCTTGGAATCACTCGTAGTGCCATTTCTTCTTATGAAGATGGGCGTGCTGAGCCTAAGTTGGTAGTGATGAATCGGATTGCTCAGTATTTTAACATTACATTAGATCAATTGCTAAATGTCGAATTAGCAACGTTGGGTGATGTGGACCTTCAACAGCAAAAAGAAGTGAAAAAATACGCTTCAGCTGAAAATCTACGCATCTTGACGATTACTACTGATAAGTTTGACAACGAAAATATCGAGTTGGTACCTGAGAAGGCAGCAGCAGGTTATACCAAAGGATATGCCGATGCCGAATATTTGAAAGACCTTCCAAAGTACCAGTTGCCATTCTTGCCTAAGGGGCGTACTTATCGAGCTTTTGAGATTGCTGGGGAGTCTATGTTACCTTTATTGCCGGAGTCTATAGTAATAGGTGAGTATGTAGCCAACTGGAATGAGGTAAGAGAGGGCCAAACCTGTATTGTAGTGGCTAAAAACGATGGTGTGGTATTGAAAAAGGTGTTCAATAAAATCAATGACCGAGGTACTTTCTTGTTAAAGTCTTCTAACATTGCTTATCAGCCTTATGAAGTGCCTGCCGACGAAGTTGTCGAGATCTGGAAGTTTGCCGCTTATATTAGCAAAGACATGCCAGATGATAACGTAACTTCTTTGCAAGAGTTGAAATTGGCATTTTCTCGATTGGAAGACGAGCTTCAAGACATCAAAATGGAGCGGAGAGTTAGAAAATAACGAAGTCAATCGTTTCACAATACCTAGTTTTATTGGTCTATTGCTAAATTGTTCAACCGAGCCTTGGCGAGCTCAGCAACGCTAATTGTTCCGGTGCGCTCATTGTTGCACAATGCGTCGCAAAACTATGGACTATCGACCGTAGACTATATAAACTATGGACTAAAAAACATTTCACTCAACTTATGTTGCAAGCACCCAATTAACCGGTTCGCAGTACAAATTTTTTTTTGACCGCGAATTATAGATATCAGATTACTATTTAATAAAACATTTAAAACTTTAGAAAAACATAACCATCTGAATATCTGCGAACTGGTATATCTCTGTTTTTTGCCTCTTTTAACTTAATTTAAACAAATTATAGACTATTGTTATATTGTTCCGCTGCGCTCATTGTTCTATGGTTAAAGTTCTCCTGACGAAGGAAGAACTGACCAAAGGGAGCTCTGCGTAGCTAATCTTGCGCGAGGCGTCGCAAACTGTGGACTATCGACTAAAAACTACCAACTACTGTCTCCTAACTCCCAACTAAAAAACCACTATTTTTTCTGTTGAAATACCATCCATCCATTGACGTTTTTCAAGTGAATTCGTAATTGATTGTTTTGTAGGGTAAAATGACTGGCGTTGGGCAGGCTTTCCAAAAAGCGAACCCCCCATTGGGTTTCAATTGCAAGGGTACTAGTGGGTGGGCTCATTACGATGCCATTGTTTTCCAATAAAGTGTAGCTGCCCGCATATGCATTTTGGGGAGTAGTACCACCATAATTGCCTTGCTCAAATTCCATCACTGGATTTTCTTGAATGTCCTCGTCGCCTCGATCCAGTGCTCCATTGTTAAACTGATAACCAACAAATGCCCAGCGTCCTTCCAAGGTAATGGGTTTGACTTCTTCGGTGGTTTTTTGGTTGGAGTTACAAGCTGAAAACAAAACCAAAAGATTGAGTAGTAGTGCAGGCCAAAATTTAAAATAAGTATGTAATGTGTTCATAGCATAAAAGCATTATTGATAATTTATCATCATAACGTATTGTAAGCAAGACGCGTTTCAATTTGTGTTACACCTATCCCGATAAATACGTAGCGATAACGAGATTGTTAAACTTAAATTACCTACCGCTATTGATAACAAAAATGATGCAGTAAGCATCTCATCTACTTCTCTTCCCATTTCATCTACCATATATCCCACTCGGTATCAAAACACTGTTATTTACAAATCAAGTATCCCAATTTTGGACTGTAATACATAACAATACTAAACCATATTATCTATGAAAAATTTAATCATTACCTTCATTCTACTGATTACTTGTGGTTTTTTTTCGTTGCAGGCCCAAACTACAAAAATCGTTGAGAAATTTGATATAAAGCCCAAGCGCAAGGTGAAAGTAACCATTTTAGGAACAAGCCATTTTAACAATCCAGGGCAAGACGTACTCAATATGAAAGTAGAAGATGTGTTGCATCCCAAACGTCAGAAAGAAATGCAACAATTGGTGGAGTTATTGGCTAAATTTAAACCCACTAAAATTATGCTGGAGGATACTCCCAAGTATGACTCTCTCCAAAATGTCCGCTATCAGCAGTATGTAAACAACGCCTACCAGCTTAAGCGCAACGAGCGGCAGCAAATAGGTTATCGTTTGGCCAAAAACTTAGGGCACAAAAAAATCTATTTGGTAGACCATCATGGGCGTTTTCCAATGGAAGAAGTAAGCAAATACGCTCAAGCCAACGGACAAGGTGGGCTTTTGACTAAAGCATTTAAATGGGGCAAACAGGTGATACAAAAGGAAGAAGCATTCTTTAAAAACCATACCATTGCCGAATTTCTGGCAGATATGAATCGCCCCGAGTTTATTCGGCAGAGCAACGGTCTATACCTTAGTTTGCTTGCCAAAATTGGAAAAGACAAAGCATATCCTGGAACCGATTTGGTAGCAGGTTGGTATAAGCGAAACCTGAAAATTTACACCAATATATTGCGCCTGGCCGAGGATGGTGACCGCATTTTGGTCATTTTTGGGTCTGGACATGTGCCTATTCTCCGGCACTTGTTTCAGGATGCGATTGATTTTGAATATATTGAAGTCAATGATTTTTTAGCAACCAAAGCCAAAAAGAACAAGTAAAACAAAACCCATGAATCGTAACATTCACCAATGGATCAACTATACTGCCCCACTCATTATTGGGGTTTGTCTTTATTTGATGATTTATATTCAGAGCAATTTTGAGCGAATGTATTTTTCCTACGAATCTTTGATTATCATTCCATTGGTGATGTATGGTTTGTGGTGGATGGGCAAGAGTGCCCATTATTGGCTGGAGCAACATTACTCCTGGCAAACCAATCTCTGGAAGCGGTTTGTGGTCCAGTTCTTTTTATTCGCCACGATGGCGTTGGGGGTGACCATTCCGGTTTATGTGGCTGTCAAGTCTTATCATATCCATCAGCACATTACTTATGACACCATTGGGGCATACCACTTGGTGGTAACATCTACCATTACGATTTTGGCGGTGGCCATTATTTTTGGGGTGCAATTGAGCCTCCACTTTATTCAGCAATGGGTTAACTCCAGCATCGAGGCCGAAAAATTCAAAAAAGAAAGTTTACAGGCTCAGTTCGAGGGATTGAAACATCAGATCAGCCCTCATTTTTTGTTCAATAGTATGAATATTCTTTCGGAGCTGGTAGATCAAAACCCTACCACAGCCAAACAATACATCGATAAGCTATCTGAGGTATATCGCTATGTATTGCAGAGCCGCCAAAAAGAATTGGTGTTATTGACCGAAGAATTAACATTTGCCAAATCTTACCTATTTTTATTACAAAAGCGTTTTGGAGCAAATTTACTGGCTCAAATAGAAGTAGACGAGGTGCATTTGGGTTTACATATTCCTCCGCTTACCCTCCAGCTATTGATCGAAAATGCCGTGAAACACAACATTGTATCGAGTAAAAAACAATTAACCATCAAGATTTGCAGTGTGGAGCAGCATCAATTGATGATAACCAATAACTTGCAAAAGCGATTGGAAAATGCACAAGTTTCTACCCAGACTGGTTTGGCCAACTTGAGCAAACGCTATGAATATTTGGCTGATCGGGTACCCGAGGTGAGCGAGACGAGTCAGGAATTTAAAGTAATGGTACCCTTGCTGGAAGTAGTAGAAAGAATCCCCCAAATGGTATGATGAATATTTTGATTGTAGAAGACGAGGCCCTGGCGGCCCAGAAATTGGCCCGATTGATCCAAGAATACGACCCCGCCTTTCGAGTGTTGGATACGCTGGATTCGGTAGAAGATACGGTACAATATTTACAAAATGAGCCTTTGCCTGATCTTATCTTTTTAGACATTCACTTGGCCGATGGCAACAGTTTCGAGATATTCAAGCAAGTAGAAGTGACCACCCCAATTATATTTGCCACGGCTTACGATGAATATGCTTTGTCGGCTTTTGAGCTCAATAGTGTAGACTACATTCTGAAACCAATCAAACAAACCCAAATTGACCGAAGCCTGGACAAGTATTTTCAACTCAAGGAAAGCTTTCAGCCTCAAAAGGTAGATTACCAACAGTTGGTTAAAATGCTACAGCCCCAACACTACAAAGCCCGGTTTATGGTCAAGTACCAAAACAAAATCATTAGCCTGAATACCCAAGAAGTGGCCTGCTTTTTTGCCGAAGATGGGGTGACTTGCATTTTGACCCTCAACCAGGAAAAATTTATCATTGATTATACCCTTGACGACCTGGAAGGCATGCTCAACCCGGCTGATTTTTTCCGGGCCAATCGCAAGTATATTTTATCCATCCAAATGATTGCCGAGGTACATCCCTATTTCAAGGGGCGCCTCAAGGTCATCACCAACCCTCCACTCACCGACGAAGTACTGATTAGTAACCAACGGGCCAATCATTTTAAAACTTGGTTGGGGAAGTAGATCCGCTTCAGAAAAACATTCAAAACCTCAAATAAAAAGAGTACCTTCCGAAAATACACCAAAATCATTTAAATCAATGCCTGAGTTCAATACCCTGACTGAAGCCTTTGAGTGGTTTCTGGAAAACATTTACCCTGATTTGCCGCCGGAGAAGAAAACCTCAGCGCTAAGGAGTACAAAATCAGTTTATTATAGAGGAGGGAAAATATCAGAAAAGCGAATGCGTCGTGTTCTAGAAGAACATTGTAATTATAAGAATATTCATCGTTTAGAAGTAGAGTAAAATAAATTTTGTGTCTTATTTTTGTTATGAAAGACAAAAGTGCTATGTTTACTTATCTTTGAAAAACAAAGATGCCCCTGAAGTGTAAGTTTAGGACCTTACTCCAGGGGCTTTTGTCAACATACAAGATATTAACAGTATGCAAGATAATCATTTGTTAGCAAGTGCCCAAAATCGACCTTCGCTTGCTTTGCTCGAAGAAAACATTCGAGTACGTTTAGAACGCTTCACCTTTTCGGCCCATACTCCTTTGGAACATTACCGCAACAAAGGGAACCAACTCAATGAAGATACGACCGATGCCATCGTAAACCATTTGGAAGTCACCATTTTGGAGCTCAAGTACCTCATCAACGACCTGTATTGGTTGCAGTGGATCAAAGCCAAAAAACAAGTGGGGTAGACTTGTTTTCTTTTTTTCTGCTTATTTTTATAGGTTAAGCACTGGCATCAGTTTCCGAACTGATGCCTTGAGATATTGTTCAGTTTACAACTGAACTCGTTTTGGTAAAAACGAAATAATGACTTGGTCCTCACTCTAAAAATATCAATAATAATCCTTATGAGTGTTTTTTGGGGTTGTAAGGTCATTTTTACAAAATGAGCCAAGTTACAAACTTGGCCTAATCGTGTGATTTAAGTTCGGAAACTTAAACCAGTAAAAGATATTCTCGCCTCCAATTCGGTGGTCTTACCAAAGGGAGACCACCGAAAAATAAGTGGGAGATTTATCTATACAACGTTACCAACTCATCATTACCCATTTTAATTAAACACCTTTTGAAAAGGAATCAAGTTCCCCAGTGGGGACTGTAGTTCGTGAAGTAAATCGTCATCACCATTGATGTATTTTGAACAAAATATTAGGACTCGGTATGGCCTCACAGGGATGATAACTGTTACAACTCTTCTGTTCTAGTGCGTACAGTGACTTTCTTGGGTTTAATACCAAACTCTTTTTTTGCTTCCAAGGTCATTTCAAGGCCTTCTTCAATTTCATTTTTCCAGACCTTTACTCTAGCTTTGAGCGATTTAACTTTTTCTTCTAACTCTTTTTTTTTCGTTTCTTTGTCCATGGTCATTAGTGAGCGGTACATTATTTGTCAAGTCTTCCCAAGAATTCTAATAAC
>CALDJV010000020.1 GCA_937899305.1 uncultured Cytophagaceae bacterium | reverse complement strand
GTCATGAGTCATAAAATTATAATAAGCTTGGTAATATTTGTGCATTCGATCCCTGTCAGGATCAAACATTTACAATGTTGTCTTGTTATAGTACTATCAAATGTTCGTTTAAATGTTTTAAATATTTTTTAAGTAACTGACTACAAGGGGTTAGAATCGAGTAGTTCGTTCTTGTATACGGGCTTTTCTTAGAAAAGTATAAATAACGGCTAAAAAAAATATTTCTTAGCTTGTTTATTTCAAAATTCTAATATCAAGCCCAAAAAGCAATTAAGTCTATTCTACATGCGTATTTTCAGGGAATGGTAACTGTTAAAATAGTATTTTTACCCGTCATTAACACTTCATTAAACTTTTCACTTTGTAACCTATATAGGCTTGGTCTTCCAAAAAGTTGCTTGCTGCTAAAAAATTTATCTCCTAAATTTCGAGTTTGAAAATTAAGCCATTTCTTACAATGAAAATATTTCACCTGATTGCACCTATAGCTATGCTAACTTTATGCCTGAGTTGCAATGCTCAAGATAAAAAAGCACAAATACCGCTCAATTTCATAGACAGCCTGCTTCATAGCCGCCCCGATTCGTTTCAGAAAATCCTACAAAATCCTAAGATTTATGAAATCCAGGTCATGTATACCCAGATTAATCGTGATGAAAATAATACCCCACATTTTAAAACTTACCAGTATAACATAGACAAGGACCGTTACTTTTATCCGGCCAGTATTGTAAAGCTTCCGGTAGCTTGCCTTACCCTCGAAAAAATCAATCAACTCAAAATCAAGGGATTGAATAAATATACCGTATTTGAGATAGATTCTTTGCGTGAACCCCAAACTCCGTTACAAGAAGATACTACTTCATCACACGGAAAACCTTTTTTGGCCCACATGATTAAAAGGGCATTTGTAGTGAGTGATAACAAAGCCTTTAATCGCTTATATGAGTTTTTGGGTCAAAAATACATCAATGAAAAACTGTGGGAAAAAGGGTACCAAGGTGTTTCAGTGGTGCACCGTTTGGCCAACGCCGATTTTGACGAAGAAAGTAATCGTTACACCAATCCTTTCAGGTTTTACAAAAAAGGGAAACTTATTTATGAACAACCAGAGGCATTTAACCCCGAGCGTTATCCCTCTAAGATTAAAAACCCGTTCAAAGGAATTGCTCATATCAACAAGAAAGGCAAAAAAATAAAGGAACCCATCAATTTCTCCCACAAAAACTATTTCTCACTCAAAACAATGCATCAAATGCTCAAAGCGGTGATGTTTCCAGAGTCGGTACCGCTTGCTCAAAGGTTTGATCTCACGCTGGCCGATTATCAATTTATTTACAAGTGTATGGCGATGCTACCCCGAGAAAGCAAATACCCCACTTACCAGAAAAAAGACCATTCTGATGGGTTTATGAAATTTTTAATGTTTGGTGATTTATTCAAGAAAAAGCCTCATAAATCACGTATTCCCAATCACATTCGTATTTTCAACAAAGTAGGGTTATCTTACGGCTTTTTAGTAGACAATGCCTACATTGTTGACTTTAAAAATCAGGTTGAATTTCTACTTTCGGTTGTTATTTACGTAAATAAAAATCGCACGCTCAATGACAATAAGTATGAGTATAAAAAGATAGGAATGCCTTTCATGGTTAACTTTGGTCGTTTGATTTATGACTATGAGCTTAGCCGTACTCGCAAATATTTACCTAACTTGAGCCGTTTTAAAACAGGAAAGTAATCAAGAAAGATGAATCAAATGAAGAACCAGTTGTTATTATTTTATTTATTTCCATTACAAATGTCTTTTAAAAAAACAATTCTATTCAGTTTATTAATCGTTTTCGGATGTCAATTGGTAAAAGCACAAACCGAAGAATTTGAAAAATTAATTTCGCAAGGCCGTGCGCAGCAGGCAAAAGGGGATTTTAATGAGGCCATTACTTCTTTCAAAAAAGCCGTTACCATTAACTCGGAATCAGCTATAGCCAACTATGAGCTTGCCAGTAGTTATTACTCCAACAAAGATTTTGAAAAAGCGCGTGTATTTAGCCAGAAGGTAATTAATCAAAAACAACGCTATTTGTTGGCCGCTTACCTCTTGAATGGCAACAGTCTCAATGACTTGGGTAAACTAGAGGAAGCCAATCAAGTGTTTAAAAAAGCCGCAAAAAAATATACCCACCACTACCTGTTGTTTTACAATTTGGGGATCAATTATTACAAACTCAAAAATTTTGACCAAGCCATTAAATATACTGAAAGGGCTATTTTTTTGAAACCACTGCATGCCAGCAGTCATTTACTATTGGCCGCTTTGCACGAAATAAAGAAAAATCAACTCAAGTCTGCTTTGGCTTACTATTTCTTTTTGATGCTCGAGCCAGATACGGATCGCTCTCTCAATGCCTTGGAGGAATTAAAGAGTTTGCTCAAAGTACTTATGAGTAATGAAGGGGGACTGAGTTCATCAACTGACCCTTTTAAGATGACCAAGTATTTGATATCAAAAGTGGATTTAAATAAGACAAGAAAGAAAGGCCCAAAAAAAGGGCAAAAGAAAAATGAAATGGAGCTGTTTGTGGCCGAAACCAAGCTACTATTTAGAACACTGGGAAATGTAAACAAAAAGACGCCCTTTTCTTACATTTGGAAAAACTCGTACGTTAATCTTTTCTACCGTTTGTCTCGCTCCAAACACTTGAAAGCTTGCTGCTATTTTATTCATCAAATGGCTCCTAATGACATCACTAAAGCTTGGAATGTCGAACGAAAAAATAAAAAAGCGACCACTTCTTTTCAATATTGGATGAATAAGCAATTGTCTCGTTTTTAGTGCACTGGCATTTCAAAATAAAAAACCGAGGGAACGACAAATATTACTAATACTAAAACAGATCAACTTACAATAGAACAAGGATGGACAATTCGAACGAGGATACCAATAAAACGGTATTAGGCATGGTCGCTTTAGAACAAGCTATTTTTCCTGACATTGGTAAATTAATCACCCTGATTGAAGAAGACTGGCAATTAAAGGCCAATTCGTCAAACTATGAATTACAGGATGATAACGCAATCGTGCTTCAAATCAAAGATCAAATCATTGCCTTGATGTTTATGGAAATTCCCATCCCGTGGGAAGACATCGAACCCGTTTGTCGCTCGGCTTATTACTGGCCTGAAGCGGGGGACGTGATGAAAAAACAAAAAGCACATGTCATTGTAAGCATTATGTCGGATGACACTCCACTAGAAAAATATACCTTGCTCACCAAGGTGATTACTTCAGTGCTAAAGCTAAGTCCTGCATTGGCAGTATACCAAGGTATGCAAAGTTTGATACTTTCGACAGAACGTTATCTCGAAGAAAGTGACTCGCTCAATAATCATTCTTTGCCAATTGCTTTATGGGTGTATTTTGGTTTATTTACTGAAGAAAATGATACCATCTCGGGGTATACCTATGGCTTGAATGAGTTTGGCAAAATGGAGCTTGAGATCAATCAGTCCGAGCAAAATCTGACTGATATTTACGGTTTTCTATACAATATTTCCCATTACCTATTGGCTTATGATCCCAGTTTGAAAGATGGAGAAACCATTGGAATGACCACCGAACAAAAAGTAACGATGACTTATCGTACTTCGCGCTACCTGGAAAGTGCTAAGGTGATTGATTTAGATTTCTAAACTTTGAATCCAAGCTATCGATTGAAGGGGGATTTTCTATGTGATGTAGAAAGCGCATCACTTGTTCCTGAGCAGCAAGCATTGCTTGGTCATTCCCCTCTTCAGTACCTCCTAATTTAAACTTAAATGACTGATTGTCTAACACTTTCTCCCAGGTTGTACTGGTGTATTTGGGTGAGGATTCCCCAAAACCAAAGAAGTGGTGGCCTGCATTTTCAAAAATTACTTGGGTTACTTTATGCGGTTTAAAACTTGCTTCCATTTTGTATTGAATCAGCTGGCTCATTTTGGCTGCGTCCCACATTTGATCGTCTTTTCCGGCAAGTAACAGGACCAAACAATCTATTCTTTCAACTGGAATCCGGGCTTGTTTGAACACTTTCATATCTGATAGCCAAGGAGTAATGTAGTTTTTGTAAATGATGCTTTTTGAACTGTGTACTACCTTTTTTACTGGGATAAAAGGCAAAGGCTTGTACTGATAACTCCAGGGAGAACGACTGGATGAAGTAGATTTGGTGGACAAAAAAGCGGGCAACAGGACACAAGAAGGAGAATAAGCGATGATTCCATCAATATTTTGATAATAACTACCATACAAAAGGGCCAATTCGGCTCCCTTAGATACTCCCAGAAGTACTATCTTATGTTTTTTGTACTGACGTTGACTCTTAACCCAGTTGACAGCTTTGGCCAAATACTCAAGTGGAATTTCAACAAAAGAATTGGGCAATGCTACAGGTGGGGCCGAATAAGCCAATGACAACACATCATACCCTTGATTTGCCAATGCGCTCAGCGACTTTTCGGGTAAATGCCCTCCTTCAAAGCCTGCCAGGGTAATCAAGACTGTTTTTTTGATCTTGTTTTGGGCTGCGGCTTTGGCCACTTTATTTTGGGGAGCATTGACATCATTGTCTGTACGGTATTTTTTAAAAAGCTTTCCTTTGATCCACTTTTGTTGAACAGGAATGATCTGTACATTGGATTGCTTTTTTTTGCAACCCACTACCCAAATTAGTAGCAATAAGGCACTCAAATATCTCATAAACTCATAATACAAAAAATGGCAGCGTTGTCCAATTCCTGAGTGGCCAGATTATCAGTATCGATGGTTGCACACTCGTTGGTTTCTTGTTGTTTTATTATAAAAGTAAGGTTACATTGTTTTCAATCACTTGAAAATAATGCAACCTTGCCTACATTGTGCTACGAATAACAAGTCAATGGTTTGCTTAGAAATTCAACCCTGACTATTTCTCTACTTTTTGTTTTTTCAAGGCCTCGCCCGCGTATTTCATAATGGTATTTTTACCCAATTGATGCATGTGTACCTCATCGGGCCCATCAGCCAGGCGAATTACCCTTGCTGAAGCAAAAAATCCAGCCAATGGGGTGTCACCACTAAGGCCCATCCCTCCAAAAGCTTGCATAGCGCGGTCTACCACTGTTTGTGTCATCCGAGGAGCCACAATTTTAATCATAGAGATCAACTCCTTGGCCCCTTTGGTTCCTGCTTTATCCATCATGTCGGCCGCCTGAAGAGTCAATAAACGGGCTTGTTGAATTTCACACAACGACTTGGCAATGTCTTGGCGGATGCTACTAAATGCCCCAATGGGTCTTCCGAATGCTTCTCTTTGGGCCACGCGTTGGCTCATCAATTCCAAGGCTCTTTGGGCCATTCCAATCAAACGCATACAATGGTGGATACGGCCCGGCCCTAAACGCCCTTGAGCAATTTCAAAACCTCGGCCCTCACCTAGTATCAGGTTTTCTTTGGGAACCCGGACATTCTCTAACAATACTTCGGCGTGCCCCGCAGGAGAATCATAAGTACCAAATACCGAAAGTGGACGTACGATGGTTACTCCTGGGGTGTTTTTAGGAACCAATATCATGCTTTGCTGACTGTGCCTTGCCGCTTCGGGATCGCTTTTTCCCATGACTATAAAAATCTCGCATCGAGGATCCATTGCACCCGACGACCACCACTTTCGGCCATTGATCACATACTCATCACCCTCAGCTTGAATAGAACAACGAATGTTGGTAGCGTCTGAAGAGGCCACCTCGGGTTCAGTCATCAAGAAAGCAGAGCGAATTTTCCCATCCATCAATGGAGTCAGCCACCGGGCCTGCTGTTCATGTGTTCCGTATTTTGCCAATACTTCCATATTGCCCGTATCGGGGGCGCTGCAGTTGAATATTTCTGATGACCATACAATGCGTCCCATAATTTCGGCCAAAGGAGCATACTCCAGATTGGTCAATCCTGGGCTCGCCTCACCATAATTGGTAGGTAAAAATAAATTCCACAAACCTGCTTCACGAGCCTTCTCCTTTAGATCATCTAGTCCTGGCCAAACCTTCCAAAAGTTTTCGGGCGTATGGGTCCAATGGGCATATGCTTCCTCAATAGGATACACATTTGCCTCCATAAAATCGGTAAGCTTCTTCTGAAGTGCTTTTACTTTATCGGTATAGTCAAAATTCATATGGTAAATGCTTTAAAATTTTCTGATATAAATAGGGTTTATTGATAGATATTGAGCAACTTTTGTTGAGACTCTATAGCTTCTTTAAACTCTGCTTTTAGGTTTTTCACCAACGTTTGCACGGGTAATACATCCTTGATCGAAGTCACTCCGTGTCCTGCCGACCAAATGGTTTTCCAAGCCTTGGCCTCTGCTTTGGCAGCGTCTAACTCTTCCCCAAAATCAATCTTCTTTTTCAGATTCCACATTTCCTTCGTAATGCCCATGGCTTCTAAGCTTGGCCGAAGAAAATTGGCTGGTACCCCTGAAACTGCCGCAGTATATACAATGTCGGTCGTATTGCTTTGCATAATCATATTTTGGTAACTTTCATCGGCTTTGCTCTCCGTCACATTGATAAAACGGGTACCCATATAAGCAAAGTCAGCCCCCATTTGCATAGCACTGGCTACATCACGCCCATTGCTGATACAGCCCGACAGAATGACTGTACCATCAAAGAAACTTTTGATTTCGGAAATCAATGACATTGGATTGATGGTACCTGCATGTCCTCCTGCTCCAGCACTTACCAGAATCAACCCATCTACTCCGGCTTCTACCGCCTTTTCGGCATGACGTCGATTGGTAATGTCATGAAATACCAGCCCTCCATAGCTATGCACTGCATCTACCAAGTCAGACACAGCACCCAACGAAGTAATGATAATCGGTACCTGATGTTTGACACAAAGTTCCAAATCGGCTTGTAACCGAGGGTTGGTCTGATGTACAATCAGGTTTACTCCATAAGGTGCAGCTGGTTTGCCATTGGTTTGGCTGTATGCGGCCAAATTTTCCTTGATCTCAATCAGCCATTCTTCAAAACCTTCGCTGGTGCGTTGATTCAAAGCAGGAAAAGTACCAATGATGCCGTTACGGCAACACTCGGTGACTAACTTTGGTCCCGAAATCAAAAACATGGGAGCAGCAATAATTGGTAAACTCAAATTATCTTTCATTGTAGCAGTCATTTTTTTAGGCAGTTTGTCCGCCATCTATCGACATAATATGTCCGGTAACAAAACTAGCTTTGTCGGTACTTAACCAAATGATGGCCTCTGCAATTTCGTCGGCAGTACCGTAGCGTTTCATTGGAATGGTTTGCTTAAGTTTTTCGGCTTTGTCACCAAAATACTCCGGCTTGAATAGATTGGTAAGGGTAAATACTGGGCAAACAGCATTGATTCGAATCCCGTGTTTTGCGTATTCACGAGAAGCTGTTTTGGTCATTCCCACCACCGCATGTTTGCTGGCTACATAGGCCAAATTATTGGGAAGCCCACGCAAACCTGCAATAGACGAAATATTGACAATACTCCCACTCTTTTGCTTCATCATTTGCTGTAGTTCTTGCTTCAGGCAATAAAATACCCCAGTTTGGTTCACCGCAATGATTTTGTCCCAAGAGTCTACGAGGTGTTCAGCCGTTTTTTTCTGATTGAAGTCACCAATGCCCGCATTGTTTACGGCAATATCTAAGCGGCCAAATTGGGCTACGATTTGTTCTATCAGTTGTTCTACATCGGCCAACTTGGCTACATCAGCGGCTATAAAAGTGGCCTTCCCCCCTGCCTCAGTAATCATCTTCACGGTTTCTTCTCCGCCTTTGGGATTGATATCTGAAACTACTACTTGAGCTCCATCTTTGGCGTACAAAAGCGCGGCAGCTCGCCCAATACCTGAACCAGCCCCAGTAATCATTACTATTTTATCTTGAAATTCCATTGCAAAAGCTATTTATGTAAATCAACCAGTATTTTTTGGGATTTACAATACTTCTCAAAACATTGTTTTATTAAATTCTTTCCCTACAAAATTATAATAGTAGGGATAACAAGCAAAAGAAATTAGTATAAAAATACTAATTTTGATTTTTTAGGCGGCTGTATGCCTTTAATGAGTTTATAAACCTTGCCTACTCCAGGTAATTTCGTAGTATCAATTTATTCAGTGTACAGT
>CALDJV010000019.1 GCA_937899305.1 uncultured Cytophagaceae bacterium | reverse complement strand
TGCCCTGTCCTTCCGCCTAAAACAAAAGGGTAAAAAAGAGGATGAAGTAGGTATCAACGAAATTTCGTGCATTCCAACTTCATCCTCACCAGGGTTCGGAAGGACAGGGGACGTACTGGTCTTGAAGCCAAGCAAATAGGGAGCTCTAATTCGATTAAATTATTGATTATCAATGATATAATCAGAGGTTTTTTAAAAAACTTATTTCAGAACTTTGGAATGACACAAAAATCAATTCGTGAATAACCACTATAAGCCTAAGATCTTAAACAAACAGCATTGGTCAATGGTCCATAGTCTACAGTTTTCTTTAGTTGGTAGTTCGGAGTCAGTAGTTCATAGTTTTATTTAGTACTCAGTCCATAGTTTTTAGTCGCTTTGCGCAGCCATTTAACAATGTAACAATGAGCGAAGCGGAACAATAGAAACTAATCATCAGAACAATGTAGCCATAAGTAATATTACCCCCAACGCTCTTGCAAGGCATCTAATGCTTCTTGCATTTCGTCGGTGGTGTTTTTTTCGGCCACCGTTAACGGATCTGCGGCTCTTTCTGGGCAGTTGAGGTAGGTACAACGTTCACAAGCTACTCCCACCTGGCGCACTGGAATGGCCTCATCATTCCAAAACTTCACTTTTTTCTTGAACTCTTTGGTCATCAAAAAACCAATCGTGACACTGCTATTGGTGTTGGGGGTAGGATTGATGGTACGAGCCAATGAAATACACAAATATTCGTTTTCCGAATCGATGTATTGGGAACGTTGCGCACTACAAATCACGCCATTACTGTTCGCTTTTTGGGCGGCCAGATCCAACTGACCTGATTGCGCCTTTTCCAAATCTTTGAGAATATTGATAGAAACCCAGCGACGACAATAGTGTTCATTGAGCATGTTTCCATGAGGATTGTACAAGCCCGCCAAGTGTAGCTCTTTGTTCAATTCGTATTCGTCGTTATCTTTCGAATGGTGAAAGCGCAAGAAAAACAGTTGTTTCAAACCAAAGAATTTTGGAATCAGATTGGTCAAGCGGTGCAAAAACATTTCGGGCGACGCCTGATAACGGTCCAACAAGCTCAGGAATACGGACTCTTGCCAGGCATGATTGGCAATGGCTTTTTTGATTTCGGCCACAAAATGTTTGGCCGGCATCAGCAAGGCATTGGAAAAGTAAGATGCTTTGAAATTATTCAACAATTGCTCAAAGGAAGACACCTTGACGGTAGAAGAAGTATACAGTCGATTTTGTAACTTCAGGAAATTATATCCCAGCTCTTTGCCCAATGTAAACAGTTGTTGGGTTTCGGTAAGATTGGGGTTGATTAGCAACCTCCCTCCTTGTTTTTTCTTGGGAATGAATACCGAGCGCTGACTCCGAAGTGCAGGATACTCCAGAATACTCTCCCGGTCTATGACATACTCATATTCTTTTTCTAGCAAGTACTCAATTTGACCTACTGTGAGGGGCAATTCGTCTAACTGATGCGCTTTGGAAAATGCTTCAGCGGCTGTTTCCAAATCTTCGAAATAATTTTCGTGCATCTCTTGGTAAGAACGCAGTACCGAAAAATAAAAGCGCTCTACACTCATGTCATAATTACGGGCGATTTCTATCAAGGTACTGATAAAAGCACTCACCTTGGCAGGGGTATTGGTGATCATGTCGATCAAGGTACTCAATTCAATCCCAAATATTTCTAACGGCAAGCTTGTAAGCATATCCGACTGAATGAGCTCCGCAATTGGGGCAAGTTTTTTACTCAATTGCAGGGAAATCAACCAATCGTAATCTACTTCCAGTGTTTGGGCCAATGCGGCTATTTTATTGGGCTTGGGATATTTTTTACCTTTCTCGATTTCGTTTAAGTAAGAAATGGATATTCCGGTCGATTTAGATACATCAGAGAGTGAAAGTCTTTTTTCGCTTCTCAGTTGTTTTACCTTTACCCCAAAAATAAGCCTAATATTTTCTTCTTTGATTTTCAATGATGTATTCGTTTGCTGATTTATTTGTTTGAGTTTAACCTGGCTTTGTTGCTGTAATACTCTTCACTTAAGAAAGATGAGCACATAAGGCATCACAAAGTAACTCATCAAAATTAACAATGAAGTAATAAACTTTAAATTCTTCTCTCATTATTTACTTTAAGATTCTTTGGTCAACCAAGCCAACCACCATCTTTTATACTATATCAGTAAAAACTTGGATTGTGCAAATATAGCGAAACAATTTCTATAACGAGAAAGTTAATAAATCAAAAATTTTTCACCTTTAGCGAAATTTCGCTTGTTTTTTATTTTCGCTTTATTTTTATTTGTAACAACAAA
Source organism: uncultured Cytophagaceae bacterium (assembly GCA_937899305.1). Taxonomy (GTDB): domain Bacteria; phylum Bacteroidota; class Bacteroidia; order Cytophagales; family Microscillaceae; genus Microscilla. The sequence continues at coordinate 2,854 of CALDJV010000019.1, read as the reverse complement.
AATTCAAAACCCAATATTCCCTCATGCAAGAGACATTAGTAGAAGGATTCAAAATCACAGCCGATATTCCTTCCGAAACATATAACACTATACTCACTCCGGAAGCCCAAGCGTTTTTGGTGAAACTTCATCGCGCTTTGGAGCCGCGCCGCCAGGAATTGCTTCAAGCCAGAACTGTACGTCAGCAAGAAATCAATGATGGTACCTTGCCCGACTTCTTGGAATCAACCAAGGCAGTAAGAGAAGGTGACTGGACCGCGGCCCCTGTACCTGCTGATATTCAAGATCGCCGCACCGAGATTACTGGTCCGGTAGATCGCAAAATGATCATCAATGCCTTGAATTCAGGAGCCAAAGTGTTTATGGCTGATTTTGAAGATTCTAATTCACCTACATTAAAAAACTGTCTGGAAGGTCAAGTCAACTTGCGTGATGCCATCAATCGTCAGATTGACTTTGTAAATGCAAAAGGGAAAGCATACAAACTCAACGAAACCCACGCCGTGTTGATGGTACGTCCGCGTGGTTGGCACTTGGTTGATAAAAACATTTTGATTGATGGCCAGCCTATTTCAGGTGGTTTGATGGATTTTGGGTTATACTTTTTTCATAATGTGCAACAATTGCTTGCCAATGGTTCTGGCCCTTATTTTTATTTACCAAAAATGGAGTCGCACCTGGAAGCCCGCCTTTGGAACGATGCCTTTGTAATGGCTCAGGATGAGTTGGGAGTGGCACAGGGTACCATCAAGGCTACAGTTTTGATTGAAACCATCTTGGCTTCTTTCGAAATGGACGAAATCATTTATGAGCTACGCGAACACATGGCGGGGCTCAATGCTGGACGCTGGGATTATATTTTCAGTGCCATTAAGAAATTTATTCAATACCCCGACCGTATTTTCCCTGATCGGGCACAGGTAGGAATGACTACCCATTTTATGCGCTCTTACGCAAAATTACTCGTAAAAACGTGTCACCGAAGAGGAGTACATGCCATGGGTGGTATGGCTGCTTTCATTCCAAGTCGCAAAGATGAAGAAGTCAACAAAAACGCATTTGCCAAAGTAAAGGCCGACAAGGAACTAGAAGCAGAAACCGGATTTGACGGAACTTGGGTAGCGCACCCAGATTTGGTCTCGGTAGCCCTGGATGTGTTTACGCAACAATTGGAAGGCAAAGCCAATCAAAAAGACGAAACACGTAGTCAGGCTTATGACATTACCGCCCAGGATTTGCTCAATTTCAAAATTGAAGGAGGTAAAATCACCGAAGAAGGATTGAGACTCAACATCAACGTAGGTATTCTTTACATTGAGTCTTGGTTAAATGGAGCAGGCGCTGCCGCAATTTATAATCTGATGGAAGATGCCGCTACTGCTGAGATTTCCCGAGCTCAGGCTTGGCAATGGATTCACAACGAGGGGGTAAGTCTAGAAGATGGGCGTGAAGTAACTCTGGAATTGTACAAAGCATTGTTGCCTCAAGAATTAGAAAAAATCAAAGCTTATGTGGGTGAAGAACGCTACCAAAACGGAAGGTTCGAACTTGCAACCCAGTTATTTGATCAGTTGGTATCAAACAATACGTTTGAGGAATTCTTGACACTGGGAGCTTATGAGCATATTTAATTAGTTGGTAGTGGGTGGTTTATAGTTGGTAGTTTTCTTTCATATCGTAATGACCAGAATGAGCCAATAACTAAAAAATACTACGAACTACTCACTATCAACTACAAACTAAAGATACTATAATATATACTTTTTAAACACACAAAATAAAAAAGGCAAATAGCTGCCACTATCTGCCTCGGTTATTTAAAACACGAATTGTTTATGACGAAGATCGATAAAATAAACGAAATAATCAAAGATTGGTCAACAAACCCTCGTTGGAAGGGCATCGAGCGACCTTACACTGCTGAAGAAGTTATAAAGTTGCAAGGTTCTTACCGTATCGAGCACACGATTGCCAAACTTGGGGCCGAAACATTGTGGCGCAAAATGCAAAGCCAGGACTATGTAGCTGGTTTGGGTTGTTTGACTGGTAACCAAGCCGTACAAGCGGTACAAGCTGGTTTGCAAGCCATTTATTTGAGTGGTTGGCAAGTAGCTGCCGATGCCAACTTGGCGGGCGAAATGTATCCTGATCAGAGTTTGTATCCAGCCGACAGTGTGCCCAAGGTAGTACAGCGCATCAACAACGCTTTGTTGCGAGCTGATCAGATTCAGTCAGTGCAGGGGGCCCCCGAAGGAAAGGATGAAGTAGAGTGGTTGGTACCCATTATGGCCGATGCTGAAGCAGGTTTTGGAGGCAACTTGAATGCCTTTGAATTGATGAAGGGAATGATTAAAGCCGGAGCAGCTGGTGTACACTTTGAAGATCAGTTGTCATCGGCAAAAAAATGTGGTCACCTAGGAGGAAAAGTATTGGTACCTACCAGCGAGGCCATCAATAAGTTGGTAGCAGCTCGTTTGGCCAGTGATGTAATGGGTGTGCCTACAGTATTGGTAGCGCGTACCGACGCTGACGCTGCTCAGCTATTGACGAGTGATGTAGACCCCAGAGATCATAAATTCTTGACTGGTGAAAGAAGCCACGAAGGATTCTACTACGTGAAGAGTGGTATTGAACAAGCCATCGATCGTGGATTGTCTTACGCTCCTTATGCGGACTTGATTTGGATGGAAACTTCTCACCCTTCTATCGAAGAGGCTGAAGCATTTGCCAAAGCAATTCACGCTAAATACCCTGGTAAAATGTTGGCTTACAACTGTTCTCCTTCTTTTAACTGGGCTTCTAAGTTAAGTAACCAACAAATGTTGGAGTACCGCGAAAAGCTAGCCGCTTTGGG
>CALDJV010000018.1 GCA_937899305.1 uncultured Cytophagaceae bacterium | reverse complement strand
AATATATTGGTAGATGCCGGGAAACAAACGGTTCTCAACCTGGCTTTGCAAGAATCGATTGAAATGGGTGAAGAGATCGTGATCAAGGCCGAAAAAGATAAAACCCGTACCAACAACGACATGGCTTTGTTGAGTGCCCGAGGGTTTACCATAGAAGAAACTTCTCGCTATGCCGGAAGCCGAAACGATCCTTCGCGCATGGCTCAAAACTTTGCCGGGGTGAGTGGTTCCAATGACAGCCGAAACGATATCATTATTCGCGGAAACTCTCCCACTGGATTGTTGTGGCGCTTGGATGGCATCGACATCCCCAACCCGAGTCATTTTGGCGCCCTGGGTACCACGGGTGGACCAGTAAGTATGTTGAATTACAATACGTTGGCCAACTCTGATTTTTTGACTGGGGCCTTTCCTGCCGAATATGGAAATGCCGTATCGGGGGTGTTTGACCTACAAATGCGCACCGGAAACAACACCAAACGGGAATACATGGCTCAAATTGGATTCAACGGATTGGAACTCGGAGCCGAGGGTCCTTTTTCTAAAAATTCCAATGCCACTTATTTGGTCAACTATCGTTACTCTACCCTGGCTTTGTTCAGTGCAGTGGGCATTAGTTTTGGTACCGGAACTGCGGTTCCTAATTATCAGGATTTGTCCTTTAAAGTGGATATTCCTACGAAAAATGCGGGACGTTTCTCGGTATTTGGTGTGGGTGGATTTAGCAATATTAACTTGCTATCTAGTGAAACCAAATTTGACCCCAACGATTTGTTTACCCAAAGTTCTGACGACATTCGTCAAAAAACCAGTATGGGGGTAGTAGGGTTTACCCACTTGTACTTTTTTAACAAAAACACTTTTTCTCAGCTCAACTTGGCCGTATCGCGCGCCACCGAAGGGGTCACCATCGATTCTGTAGTACGAGACGACATCTCCCGAGAGGTGAGTCAATTGATTTATCGGGGAGCTCGTGACTTCAAGCAGGTAAAATATACGTTGCGTGAGCAGATCAACCATAAAATCAATGCCCGTAATAACCTCAATGTGGGAGTCATTTTGGACTGGTACCAAACTTCCATGGTGGATAGCTTTTTGGTGAACAATGGCAGTCGTTTTCGTAGGTTCCAAAACTTTGACGGAGGCAATGCATTGCTCAGGGGGTATTTTCAATGGCAGCACCGTTTCAATGACCAACTGACTCTGAATGCTGGGGTACATTACCAACAGTTTTTGCTCAATAATGTCAATGCCATAGAGCCTCGGGCAGCTTTGAAATACAGCTTCACTCCTACCCAGTCTATCAGTATTGGAGCAGGAATGCATAGCCAGTTGCAACCATTGCAAGTCTATTTTCGCGAACAAGAAGGTACAGGCATCCGCACCAACGAAAACCTTGACTTTACCCAAAGCAACCACTTGGTATTGGGGTACGACAATTCGCTGTCGCCCAATCTCAGGTTCAAAGTAGAAGCTTATTATCAACAGCTGAGCAATATTCCGGTAGATCCTTCACTCCCTCAGTTTTCGTTGGTCAATGCCGGAACTGATTTTGGCATCCCAGTAAGAGACAATATGGTAAACGAGGGTACGGGAGTAAACTATGGAGTAGAAATCACCCTGGAGAAGTTTTACAGCAAAGGATATTATTTTCTGGTAACCGGTTCCTTTTTTGAATCCAAATACAAGGGCTTTGACGGAGTAGAGCGCAATACGGCCTTTAATGGCAATTTTGTAACCAATGGACTGTTTGGGAAAGAATGGAAAATTGGCAAGAAAAATACCTTGGCTCTTGACCTGAAAGCGACTTATGCGGGTGGTCGTCGGGTCATCCCAATTGATTTGGCTGCCTCACAGACTCAGAATCAGGAAGTACTCATTTATGAGGAAGCTTACAATCAAAAACTCGACGATTATTTTCGCTTGGATTTCAAGTTGGGCTTCAAGATGCAAGGCAAGCGCATTACTCAGGAGTGGTTTATAGATATTCAGAACATTACCAATCGCCAAAATGTATTTACGTTTTCTTACAACCCTGTGGCGCGAGGTATTCAAACTACCTACCAGTTAGGGCTCTTTCCTTTGGTGCAGTGGAGGATTCTTTTTTAAGGGTCTCTTTGTCTATTGTTCCGCCTTCGGCTGATTGTTAAAAGGCTAAATGGTTGCGCAAAGCGATATAAAACTATGGACCATTGACTATCGACCAAATAAAACTACCAACTACTGACTAAAAAACTGTGGACTATTGACCGTCGACCGTGGACTAAAAAAAACTACCAACTACTGACTACTAACTAAAAAAACTATAACCAATTTATTTTATGTGTAATCACCAAAACCGATTTTATAAATCTTGTTCAAACAAGGATAATTTCAATACCAATGTTTCAAAAATTGACCGTCTCCGGGGCTTTTTTATCCACTTACTCACTTATGTGTTGGTCAATGCTGGCCTAATCATCGTCAACTTACTTACCAATCCCACTCATTTGTGGTTTATATGGCCACTAATGGGTTGGGGCATTGGCATTGTCTCTGATGCGGCCTCTACTCCTGGCTTACGCTGGGTGCTTACGGGGCGAGAGAAACCAACATTTTTGCAAGGATAAGGTTTTTCTAAAACAATGGGACCGACAAGTCTTTTGATTTGCTTACTGCTTGATGGCATCTAGCATAGTCAAAACTTCGACCTTATCATGTTGATGATCGTTTAGTTCAAATGATAGCGAAAGCAGGTACTTGTGCTGTTGTACTTGATCACAAGCACCTACTTTCGCTAGGATCAGGAATTTTTCACCACTACCTATCAAGCCTGAAAGTGTTTTTGAGTGGTTTGCTTGTAGTTTTCTCCGATAGGAATTTCGATCAGGCCAAGTTCTACGTCATGTTTGGTATAGGCGGTCACTTTATCAATATTGATGATATAGGAGCGGTGTACCTGCATGAAACGCTGATCTAATAGGGTCATAAAAGAGGTGAGGCTGTACTTAACCACATGCTTATGATCAAGCAGGTGTATTTGAATATAATCTTTTAAGCTCTCGATGTAGACAATCTCGTGTAAGAAAAGTTTTACCTGTTTGCGGTCTTTTCTAATAAAAATATGGGGCTGCTTGGCGACCGTTTGTGAGGAAGCGTTGACAGGTGGTTGTTGATCTAAAAACTTATCTACCGCCCTAAAGAAACGATCGAATGTGATGGGCTTCAAAAGATAATCTACTGCATTTAGTTCGAAACCTTCTACGGCATAGTCGCGATAGGCGGTGGTAAAAATCACCTTGGGAGGATATAGTAAGTGTTTAAAGAAATCGGTTCCTCTGAGCACTGGCATCTCAATATCCAGGAAAATAAGGTCTATCTTGTTTTGTTTGAGCAGCATTCTGGCCTCAATGGCACTGGCGCAAGCCGCTACCAACTCAAATTCACTCAATTTAGACAGGTGATCAATGATCAGTTCTCGGGCTAATTCTTCATCGTCTACTACTAAACATTTATAAATCATGTGGCCTGAATATTTAATTGTACCAAATAGTTATCACGTGTATGATCAATGGTGAGTTCATAAGCATTGTTGTATAAGAGCTCTAGTTGCTTTTTGACATTGGTAAGGCCAATCGGTTCCTTTTGAGAGACACTTGGCAAATGTGTGAATGGAATCGAGTTTTTCACCGAAAAAGCAATGTACGCATCAGTGGTTTGCAGAGCAATGTCAATGGTGGCTTGATTGATTTCTTGACTTACCCCATGTTTAAACGCATTTTCTATGAAGGTCAATAACAGCAAAGGGGCAATCGGTAGTTGCCTGTCCAGAGAAGTTTCAAAATTGATCAACACCCTTTTGCCATAGCGGATTTTCTCTAGCGTCAGGTAATTTTCAATCAGTTCTATTTCTTTGTCTATAGATACATATTGATCGTTGCAACGATAAAGCGTATAATCTAAAATATCGGAAAGGCGGCTGATTACCTCTGGAGTGATGTCTGATTTTTTGAGGGCCAAAGTATACAAGTTATTCAATGTATTAAATAAAAAGTGAGGATTGAGTTGATGTTTTAAAACTTGTAGTTCGGCCAATTTTTTACGTTCACCCAGTTCAGCTAGCTTTTGAAGACGGCTGTAATACTGGATCGCAATGAGAATAAAAGTGGGTTGCAGGTAGTTAACCGGAGTTTGAAAAAAGAGTCTTTGAACATCAAAAATACGTTGCCAATAAGTAAGATGGGCAAATTTTGCGGTGCAATTTAGATAAGTCACAGTGTAGGTAGGCTCCAGATAAAATATACGCCAAGTAGTAGCGACCCAGTGGACCACAAACAATACCAACAAAAACGAAGTAATCAACTCCGCTATATTTTTACGCAATAAATAACGAGGCAAAATGAGCAAAAGACAAATATAAGTAGCAATGCACTGGAGGGTTACCCTAAAGCCATAGGTGATAAATATTTCTCGCATAGAGCCATAGTAATCTAACATGCTTAAACTATAACACCAAAATACCAAGACCCAAAACAGCAGGTGCCTACACCAGGTTTTTTGATAGCACGCTCGTATTTTCTCTTTTAACATAAGGCAAAAATAATTTAAAATTGGTTTCCGATACGATATTATCGACCAATCCCCCCTCAACTCCCTACACTTCCAGAGTTTGGGTCTACCAAACCCGTAAAAAGCTTTCTATCTACCCAAACCAAGCGTTGAGCTATTATTTTTTCCTGGCTTTCCCTCCCACCTAGTTTTGTGTTATATCAAAACCAAATCTCATGAAAAAAATAATTTTCGCCATTTTATGTCTCTCCTTCCTTTTAGATGCAAAGCATGCATTAGGGCAACTCCATTATACCATCACGGGCAAAGTACAAACCAAAAGTGGTTATTTTCCCTCAGGTAATGTTTTGGCACTCCATCCCCAAGATTCTACTCTTATCAAGGGCGCTTTTTTTCAACAAGGCAGTTTTATCTTGAAAGACATCACCCACCAGGAAGTACTGCTCAAGTTTTCCTCGTTGGAGTTTGAACCACGATGGTTGCGCGTCAAATACCAAGGCAACCCGGTAATCACACTTGGTAACCTCATGGTTCAAGACCTAGCCCTAGACGATATTACCATTACGGCTCGCAAACCCGTTTACCAACAAAAAGACAATGGAACCATGGAGGTTTTGATTGCCAATACGGTAT
>CALDJV010000017.1 GCA_937899305.1 uncultured Cytophagaceae bacterium | reverse complement strand
CAAGACTGTGCCAAAGTTCTGAAATGGGAAAGTAATTATTTTCTTATCCCTTAGTGTACACAAGCTTACAAGACAATTTCCAAAAGAAGAAATATTCATCCTCACCAGTCAATTTAAAAGAGCGGCTGATTCAATCGCCCTCAACATTGCAGAAGGTTCTACTGGTCAAAGTAAGCGAGAGTTTCGCCGCTTTTTGGGATACGCAGCAAGGTCTGGCATTGAAGTAGTCAGCTGTTTACACCTTGCCTTGAAAAGAGAATTGATTAATCAAAATCAATTTCAAGGATTGTATCAAGAAATTACTGAGATCATTAAGATGATATTTGGTCTCAAAAAATCAATAACGAAACAAACAAGTTGATAACAGTAGTAAATAATGTACAACTAGCGCTACGAACTACTGACTACCAACTACCAACTAAAAATATGAAAAAAAAACTCGTACTCTCCTGCGCCCTCACCGGAGCAGCCACCAATCGGCAGCAATGCCCCTACATACCTTACACGCCCCAAGAACTAGGCGAAGAAGCCAAGCGCGCTGAAGATGCCGGGGCCAGTATTGTACACATCCACGCCCGCGAAGACAACGGCCAACCCAGCTGGCGATTAGAAGTTTTTGAACAAATTCACGAAGAGGTACGCAAACGTTGCCCCAACATCATCATCAATTACTCTACTGGCGCCATTGGCATTCCCAAAGAAGACCGCATTCGCCACGTATCGGCCATTAAGCCCGACATGGCCGCCTTCAATATGGGTAGTATGAACTACGCCATTTACTCCAAAAAAGCCAAGAAATTTTATTGGAACACCGTATTTGCCAATCCTTTTGACGAAATGATGTTCTACGTACAAAAAATGAATGAAGCGGGAACCATCCCAGAAATGGAATGCTTCGACACGGGCCACATCCGCAATGCCGAACCCCTTAGAGACATGGGGCTCATTCCCGACAATGCCGTATACAGCTTGGTCATGGGGGTGATGGGGGGCATTCCGGCTACTACCGAAAACTTGATGCATCAGATCAAGCAGGTACCCGAAGGCAACCACTGGCAAGTGATTGGCATTAGTCGCAAACAATGGCAATTGGCCGCAGTAGCCATTACCATGGGGGGCAGCTTTAGAGTAGGTTTGGAAGACAACTTCTACTTACTCAACGGTGAAATGGCCAAATCTAATGGAGAATGTGTCGAAGCAGGGGTTACACTGGCCCATATGCTGGGGGCTGAAATTGCTTCCATTGAAGAAACCCGACAAATGCTCAACATTCCATTGACTGATGGGGTGAGTGCGTAATCAAAATTAAACAAACCCAGAAAAAACAAACCAGAAAAACAGGAATGAAAAACAAAGTAATGATCATCACCGGAGCAGGTTCCGGAATTGGCAAAGCCACCGCCTTGTTGGCTGCTTCGCGAGGAGTCAAAGTAGTCGTATCGGATGTCAACCAAGAAGGAGGCAAAGCCACGGTAGACGAAATCAATCAACAGGGAGGTAGCGCGGCTTTTATCCATTGCAATGTGGCCGATAAACAGGAAGTCAAAGATTTATTTGCTCAAACTCTAGGGCTGTATCAACGCATAGATTTTTTGGTGAATAATGCCGGAGTAGGCGGTGAATTTAACCCTACACATTTGTACACTGACGAAACCTACGATCAAGTAATTGCCGTCAATCAAAACGGGGTATTTTACTGCATGAAAGAAGCCCTAAGCATACTGCATCAGCAAGAACAAGGTGGAGCCATTGTCAATATTTCTTCGGTGGCAGGAATTGGAGGCGCTCCCCGCATGAGTGCTTACGCGGCCAGCAAACACGCAGTCATTGGCCTTACCAAAACGGCGGCTCAGGAATACGGGAAATACAACATAAGGGTCAATGCAGTATGCCCTACCGTGATCGAAACTCCTATGACTGAAGGTTTGCTACATGGAGACCCCAAACTGGTAGAAGGTACCAAATACATGATTCCAATGCGTCGCTTTGGCCAACCCGAAGAGGTAGCCCGCACCATTATTTGGCTCTGTAGCGACGAAAGTAGTTTTGTCAATGGTCAGGAATTGCGGGTAGATGGAGGAATGAAGGCGTAGTTTTAAATGGTTCCGCGAAGCGTCCATTTTTCACTTTACGTTTTTCATTTTTCATTCAATTAGTGGACTAAACAAAACTACCAACTCCTGACTCCGAACTACTAACTATAAAAAAATACATGATTCAATCATATAAAAAAAATTACCAAGTAGATGATCATTATGATGCCATCTTTGTGGGGTCAGGCCTAGGGAGCCTCACTGCAGCGGCTATATTGGCCAAGGAAGGTAAAAAATCATTGATTTTAGAGCGGCACTACACCGCTGGTGGCTTTACTCACATATTCAAACGACGGGGCTACGAGTGGGATGTAGGCATTCATTACATTGGAGAAGTGCATCGGGAAGGCACCGTGATGCGCAAACTCTTTGACTACATCACTGATGGCTCCCTGAAGTGGGCCGACATGGGCGAAGTATATGACCGTATTGTGGTTGGAGACAAAATTTATGATTTTGTAAAAGGAGCACAGAACTTCAAAGACAAACTCATTGAATATTTTCCACAAGAAGCAGAAGCCATTGAAAATTATGTAGAACTTATTTTCAAGGTAACCAAGGCCAGTCAAACCTATTACCTGGAAAAAGCCATGCCGCCTATGGTCAGCAAAGTATCAGGAGGCATGATGCGCAGTGGTTTTCTCAAATATGCCAGTCGCACTACCCAAGAAGTACTCGAAGAAATCACCCAAAACCAAGACCTCATCAAGGTGCTCACTGGGCAATATGGAGACTATGGGCTTCCTCCTCGCCAGAGTAGTTTTGCCATGCATGTCTCTCTGGTCAAGCATTATTTTTCAGGAGGTAATTTTCCAGTTGGAGGCTCTTCTCAAATTGTAGATACCATTGATTCGGTATTGAGCCAAACCAAAAGTACCATCCTCATCAGTGCCGAAGTAGACGAAATATTGATTGAAAATGGCAAAGCAACTGGGGTAACGATGATGGACGGTAAAGTGTTCAAGGGTGATATGGTCATCAGTGGAGCGGGTATCATGACTACCTACAAAAAGTTAATGCCCGAAGCTACTTTTAAGAAGCATAAATTGGAAGAACAAATCACCAAGTTAAACAACTCGGTTGCCCATTTATCGCTATACGTCGGTCTCCATGGTTCTCCCGAAGAACTCAAGCTTCCCAAAGCCAACTATTGGATTTACCCAGAAGATGTGTCACACGATGAATGTGTAGAACGCTATGTGAAAGACACCAACCAGCCTTTTCCAGTAGTGTACATCTCCTTTCCCTCGGCCAAAGACCCCGACTGGAACAACCGCTACCCTGGTAAAAGCACCATTGACATCATTACGCTGATGCCTTACGAAAAATTTGCCCAATGGGAAGATACCCGCTGGAAAAAACGGGGAGAAGATTACGAAACACTCAAAGCATCTTTTGCCCAACGATTGTTAGACCATTTGTTCAAGCTAGAACCTCAACTGAAAGACAAGGTCGATTTTTATGAACTCTCTACCCCAGTCACTACGCGTCATTTTATCAATTACGAAAAAGGCGAAATTTATGGGTTAGACCATGGGCCAGATCGTTTTCAACACAAGTTTCTGCGCCCTCATACTCCAATCAAAAACTTTTACCTTACTGGGCAAGACATTGTCACGGCGGGTATTGGCGGGGCGCTGTTTTCAGGACTGCTGACCGTTTCTGCGATTACTAAAAAGAATATTTTGAAAAAGGTAATGACTGATTAGTTTACAGTTGGTAGTCAGTAGTTGGTAGTTAGGAGTTAGTAGCCAAACACTACCAACTACTGACTACTAACTACCAACAAAAAAACTTATGCAAAAACACTTACTCGAAGAAGAACATCAAATGTTTCAGGATGCAGTAAAGGCATTCATGGAAAAAGAAGTGGCGCCCCATAACAAAGCTTGGGCAGCACAAGGACACGTACCTCGGGAGATTTGGCAAAAAGCTGGGGCTCAGGGCATGCTTTGCATGGATTTACCAGAAAAATACGGAGGAATGGGCATCAAAGATTTTCGCTATAATGCCATTGTGGGTGAAGAATTGGCCAAAGTAGGTGCCAGTGGCCCTGGGTTTATCTTGCAAAACGATGTGATGGCTCCTTATTTTACTGAGTACTTTACCGAAGAGCAAAAAGAGCGTTGGATGCCAGGGCTCATCTCAGGCGACATCATTTCGGCCATTGCAATGACGGAGCCAGGGACGGGGAGCGATCTTCAGGCCATTCAAACTACGGCCATAGATCAAGGAGATCATTACCTGCTCAATGGATCTAAGACTTTTATTACCAATGGTATTCTAAGCGATTTGATCATTGTGGTGGTCAAAACCGACCCCAAAAGCCAGCACGCCCACGCGGGTATTAGTCTGGTAATTGTAGAGCGAGACATGGAGGGTTTTAGTCGGGGTAAAAACCTCGATAAAATCGGAATGAAAGCTCAAGACACCGCTGAGCTGTTTTTCAATGATGTCAAAGTACCCAAGCACAATTTGCTCGGCAAAGAAGGACAAGGGTTTTATTATTTGATGCGAAACCTTCCTCAGGAAAGGTTATCGATAGCCGCTACAGGGTGTGCTGCTGCCGAAGCGGCGCTTGATATGACGATTCAGTATTGTAAAGAACGCAAAGCTTTTGGACGCCCTATTGGTAAATTTCAAAACTCCCGGTTTGCCCTGGCCGAAATGAAAACCGAGGTGACCATCGCTCGCACCTTTGTGGATCAATGCATCGTAGAGCTCAACCAAAATAAACTCAGCGTAGAAAAAGCCGCTATGGCCAAATACTGGGTCACCGATTTGCAATGCAAGGTAATAGACCAATGCTTACAGCTCCACGGAGGGTACGGCTACATGAGCGAATACCCGATTGCTCAGGCCTACGTTGATTCCCGAGTACAGCGCATTTATGGAGGTACCAACGAAATTATGAAAGAGATTATTGGAAGAGGGATGGGATTTTAAAGTTGGTAGTTCGTGGTTCGTAGTGGGTAGTTTTTCAGAATAAAGCCAAGACTACAAGTATTATCAAGTACTATGAACGACCAACTATCTCACAATCAATTGAGGGCTTGTAGTAAGTAGTTTTTCAGAATAAAACTATGGCCGTAAATATTACGAAGTACTACGAACTACCAACTATCTCACTACTAACTAAAAAACTATGTTCGCAAAAGACTTATTCAAAGATAAAGTAGCCCTGGTAACTGGGGGAAGAAGTGGAATCGGTTATGCCATTGCCCAAATGATGCTGGAGCTAGGCGCCAAGGTAATGATTGCTTCTCGCAAGGAAGACTTGCTCAAGCAGGCGGCTGAAACCTTGGGACAGTATGGGGAATGTCACTATCAAGCCTGTGATATTCGCGAAAGCGATCAACGCAAGGCTTTGATGGAAAAAATAAAAACCGTTTTTGGCCGTCTGGATATCTTGGTCAACAACGCGGGGGGGCAATTCCCGGCTCCAGCCGAAGGCATCAGCGAAAACGGTTGGAATACCGTCATCAACAACAACTTGAATGGTACCTTTCACATGAGTAGTTTGATGGGACGTAACTTTTTTATCCCTCAAAAAGAAGGCACCATTATCAATATCATCGCCAACATTTACCGAGGCTTCCCCTCTATGGTACACACTGGGGCCGCCCGAGCTGGGGTAGACAACCTCACCAAAACCTTGGCAGTAGAATGGGGCGATTTCAATGTCAGAGTCAATGCCATTGCTCCTGGTACCATTCAGTCATCGGGGTTAGACACTTACCCCAAGCCGGTACAAGACCTGCTGGGAGAAGCTCGAGATGCAGTACCTCTCAAACGCTTTGGCACCGTAGAAGAAGTAGCCCATGCTACTTGTTTTTTAGCCAGTCCATTGGCTGCCTACATCACAGGAGTTACCCTGTATGTAGATGGAGCACAACATTTAAATAGTGGCGATACCATGAAGCTGACCCGAATTATGCGGGCCTTTACCAAAATGAAGAAAGATTAATTTAATGAAATTGTTAAATGGTTGTATTGTTTTATGGCTGGTTCCTTCGGATTTACTCAGGATTTCAGGTCACATATTACAAATCAAACAAGAGCATTTAACAATTCAACAATGTAACCATATAGCAATAAAAGGTTACCCAATTTATACACACGATGAATACCACTACTCAAGACCTCAAAACGAAGGGGTTTCAACTCCATGAAGACCTGGAAACCCACCTGGAAGCATTTTACCGATGGGAAAAAGAAAAGGCCAATGAACCCTTTTTACGTCAGCCTTACGGCAACACCTGGAAAACTTTTACCTTTCGGGAAGCGGGACAACAAGCTCGAAAAATAGCTCGAGCATTGAAAGCCAAAGGATTACAAAAGGGAGACCACGTGGGCATTTTATCCAAAAACTGCTACCACTGGATCATCTCCGATCTGGCCATTATGATTGGTGGTTTTGTTTCGGTTCCTTTCTACGCAAGCCTGCCGGCTGATCAGTTGAAAGTAGTGGTAGAAAAAAGTGACATCAAGGCACTGTTTCTGGGCAAAATAGAAGGCTGGGATGAAGGCAAAACCCAGGCCATTGGCTCGCAAATTTATTGCATCCGTTATCATCATTATGAAGGCAATGCCCGCATCCCCATTGGGGAAGGCTGGGACGACGTATTGGCACAACATGAACCAATAAGCGAAAGCCCGGTCCCTGCTTTGGACGATCTCTGGACTATTTTATTCACTTCGGGCACGACGGGTACTCCCAAAGGGGTCATGCATCCTTTCAAAAACCTGGCCCTGATCTTCAAAGCCGAATTTGCTACCAATTGGATTGGGATTGGTCAAATGAAAGAATTTCGCTTTTTTTCATTCTTACCGCTCAATCATGTAGGCGAACGAGTAGGCGTTGAGGGTTCTTGTTTATACGTAGGTGGCAGCATGTCTTTTGCCGAATCGCTGGATTCATTCATTACCAATCTTCAGGAAACTCAACCCTCTTTATTCTTTGCCGTACCCCGTATTTGGACCAAATTTCAAATGGGCGTATTGGCCAAGATGTCGCAAAAGAGGCTCGACATGTTATTGAAGATTCCGGTACTTTCAGGGTTAATCAAAAACAAAATTAAAAAGGGATTGGGGTTGAGCAAAGCAGAAGTAGTAGCCACCGGAGCAGCCATTACGCCAGAGCACGTCAAACAATTTTTTCTGAAGCTGGGCCTGCGTTTACGCGAAGCTTACGGAATGACGGAGGTATGTGGTTCTATCACCAATACTCCCCAACACACCAATAAACCCAACAGTGTAGGCCAAGTCATTCCTTTTGCCGAAGTAAACATCCACCCCGAAACCGGAGAAGTGCTCATGAAATCGCCCCAAATGATGACCGGCTATTACAACGAACCTGAAAAAACCGCCGAGGTACTCCAAAATGGCTGGCTCAGCAGTGGCGACAAAGGGATCATGGATGAAGATGGTTTTGTCAAAATCATTGGTCGGGTAAAAGATGCGTTCAAGACTTCCAAAGGCAAATACATTACTCCAAACCCTTACGAAGAGGCCATCGCTACCAATGATTGTGTAGAGCAGGTATGCGTGGCCGGATTGGGTCTCCCCAACCCCATCGTACTAGTCAATTTATCGGAAGTGGGCCAGTCAGCCAATCAACAAGAACTTGAAAGCCAGTTCAGAGAAGATTTGAATCGCATCAACGATCCGTTACCCGGCTATCAAAAACTCGCTACGCTGATTGTTACCAAAGATCCTTGGACTGAAGGCAACAAACTGCTTACCCCTACTATGAAAATTCGTCGGGGGGCGATAGATGAAAAGTATGCTCAATACTACGAAAAATGGTATAACAACAAAAAAATAATTGTATGGGAATCATAAGCTCGACTTTGGCCTTTTAAATTACAGAACCCTTCGTGGAAATAGCAGT